>NC_020291.1:5767500-6067500 GCF_000340885.1 Clostridium saccharoperbutylacetonicum N1-4(HMT)
CCACTTCCTACGATTGCAAGATCAAATCTTTCACTCATAATTATCTCCTCCATAATTCTATTTAATATTAAATAAAATTTTATATTAGGCTTTATTAATATTTATTATTATATTATACCGCTTTCAAGCAATTATATATTTAATTATAAAAAAACATAGTACTTTTTATTTTAGTACTATGTCTTATTCCTTTATAACTAATTATAAATTATTAGTTATTACTTCTTGAATTTTTTCTTTTGGTAAGAATCCTACAAGTTGATCAATTTTTTCACCGTTTTTAAAAATCATCATTGTTGGTACACTTAAAATTTTAAATTCATTTGCTAAATCTGAACTTTGATCTATGTCTACTTTTATAAATTTAGCTTTTCCTTCCATTTCAGTTGCTAATTGTTCAAGAACTGGTGCTAGCATTTTACAAGGTCCACACCAAGTAGCAAAGAAATCCACAACTGTAACTCCACTTTCTATTTCTTTTTTAAATTCATTACTCTCTACTATTTTCATATCTATCACCCTCCAAGTTACTTTATTTAATTAATATTATTTTAAGCTTTTAAAAAAAAGCTATACATAAATTAAAAATTAAGTTTAGCATTATGTAGATTACATTTTATCACTGTTTTTAAATATATACTACTTTGCTTAAAGCCTGCTGTCAATATATATTATTTTCATGAATATATAATAATTTCACTAATCAATAAATTAAATCATAAAAAATCAGCTAAAATACACTCAAAAGGTATATTTTAGCTGGTTAACAATTTTTATAATTAAATTATTACTTTAAATTCATCAAGATTTATTTTATATTCTGTAAGCATTTCAATTACTGTATCTCTAAAGGAATTTTGATTAGATTTTTTTTGAACTGGCTTAATTTCCTTAACTGCATTAGTGCTATATTTATTGTTTTTATATTGTTTAATTAAAATTTCTGCAGTTTTCACAATTAGATCATCCCAATTTTCAACTACAATAATATTATCATCTAGTTTAATTCCTTTTGGCTCTTTTAAAGAAAAATCTTGATATATTTCTATTTCTTCGCCTTTTAATACTACATTTTCAAGTTTTTCATTTCCATTTTTTATTTTCTCTGAACAAGAAGCTTTTATTGTCTCATTTTTTTCATATTCTCTTTGCATCCATTTTAAGTATTCATCTATATTATGGACCATCTCATATATTGAAATAGATGTATCCCTATAAGCTTTACTAAGTTTAAAATCTCTATTTTTTTTAATAATTTCACTTGATTTATCCTCAATATAATCTATTGTATTTTCCAGTATAGCTGTAATGCTACTCAGTCCATCTTGAATCTCAATAGACATTTCTGGAAAATTATCAATTACATATCCTATTGTACTTGTTTCAAATATAGATAGATTTTTTTTATTAAGTTCTTTCTTTTCTATTCCCTTAAGATTAATTTCTTGTGCATTAATTTTACCTTCATTTGCCTCTCTTTGTTGAATTTCATCTTTTTTGAAAAAAACCATTTTCTAACACCTCATTTCAAATTATTTACATTTATTATTTTACCATATTTTTACGCAAGTTGTTAATATATGTAAATAGAAAAATAAAAAAAATAAATAAGTAATCTAAAATAATTTTAAATTAACTTATTTATTCTTAATATTATTTCATTCTATGTAAGACTAATGACAACAAAAATCCACATCCAGCAATGATTGCCACAATAAAAATTGTAACATTAACGCTGAAGTAATTAGTAATTGTTCCTCCAATAGAAGGCATTAACAGTGCTGATAAACCTGAATAAATGCTTAGTGCCAATAATAATCCTGTTGACTTTAACTTTTCACTTGATAAGTTAAAAAGTAACATTCTGCTAGCAAGCATCATCATAGGTCCTGTTATTATTTGAAAACCTGCAAGTATAATCAATATCCATACACTATTACTTATTCCATATAAAATAAATTGCAACATAGTTGCAAAAGCAGCCATGCATAGTAATTTATATGCTCCAAACCTTTTCAGAAAGAAATTTCCATATAAATAAACCGGAATTTCTATTAATCCTTGTATCGTCCACTTATATCCTATTTCTTTATTAGTTGCTCCAAGGGCCAACATTTTATCAACAATTGTTGTAGTGTTGCTATTACCAGCGCAGTAGATCAAAAACAATATAATTATTACAAGAATATATTTTTTATTGCTTAACAACTCTTTTATATCATCAAAAGTAATTTTTTCACTTTTCTTTGCTTTTGTTTTTGCCCCCTCTGCAACTATATACATTATTCCTAACAATACAATTGTTAATAAAATAATAATCAATCCTAAACCCTTATATGTAAATCTATCAACTAAGGCTGCAATAAAAATACTGGTTACTCCCCAACCAATAGAACCAAATGCCCTTATAAAACTAAATTTATTTCTTGCTTCTTCACCAAAGGTAAATAACCAATTATCAAAATATCCAAAATTCAAATTTGCTATTCCAGCACTCATAGCAATTAAAATCATATGTAGAATAAATATTTTTGTATGTAAATTAAAAAATAAATATGTAAATATAGCAAAACCAACTACTGCAATAACACATAATTTTTTTACCGTCTTATACTTATCAGATAAAATTCCAAATACCACTTGAAATATAATAGTAGTAATAGCGTAGGATGAAATCAATATTCCTCTCTCCATAGGATTATATCCTAGACTGGATAAGTACGGGATATACTGAGTATATCCCATTGCACTTATTCCATATATAAAAAAGTAAATAATACAGAATTTTAACATTAATCCCCTATTTTCCATATGTACCCCCATAAAGTCATCATTTGATAAATTCTAATTCCTTTGAAATATTATAAATTTACAATATCATAATTATTAAAACTTTAAATGAGTTTAATATAATTAGTTACATATGAAGTAATTTAGGAATATGTTTTTTATTAAAACAAGTTGTTTTTTGTATTATGCTAATTCATATCAAAATTATTTTCTTTTGTCAGCAAGTTTTGTGAATTCATTTATATCTACTTCCACAGTCTTTAATGAATTTATCCAAAATTCCTTATTGTTTATATCTATTCCCATAACTTTTGCTACATCTTCTAATTTATTTTTACCTGTAATCGAAAGTAACTTTTCATAATCCTTAGCAAATTCTTGGCCTTTCTTTAGATATTCAGCATACAATCCTTTTGCAAATAATAATCCAAAAGCATATGGAAAATTATAATAATTATATTCTGCATCATAATAATGTGGTTTCCATGCCCACATATATGGATGAAGGAAATTAGGATCTAATCCATCCCCATATGCTTCTTTTTGTGCATTTAACATAAGTTCTTTTATTTGTTCAACGGTTAATGCACTTTCTTTTCTTCCTTCAAATAAAGACTTTTCAAATAAGAATCTTGAATATATATCTACTATTACTTGAGTACAATCACTTATTTCAGTTTCAAGAATAGCTAATGCTTCATCTTCGGTAGCTTCTTTTATTGCAGCTTTTTTAATTATTGTTTCACAAAAAGTTGAAGCTGTTTCTGCTATTGGCATTGGATAATCCGAATTCAAAGTAGTTTCATTATTTAAGCATTCTCCATGGAAACCATGTCCTAGCTCATGAGCAAGAGTAACAACATCTCCGAAGCTATCTCCATAATTTAATAAGATTCTACTTTCACCAAGAAAATGTATATTTTCACAGAAAGCTCCTCCTACTTTACCTTCTCTTGGTTTAACATCTATCCAATTATTATCTATTGCTTTTTTTGCAAAATCTCCAAGATGCTTGCTAAAGGTTTTAAAGTTCTTCTCTACAAACTTAGTTCCTTCCTCATAAGAAAATTTCATATTGGCTTTGCAGACTGGTGCATATAATTCATAGAATGGTAATCCATTGTTATATCCAAGCATTTCTGCTTTCTTTCTTAAATACTTTCTAAAAATAGGAAGATACTCCTTCATAGCTGAAAGCATAGCCTCCAATGTTTTTTCATCCATTCTAGAATTCTTTATAGTCTTATCTAAAGGAGATTCATATCCTCTCAAATCACATACAGTTAATACTTCCCCCTTTATAGAATTTAAAGCTGCTGCTACTCCATCCTCTACTTTTTTATAGGCTTTGATTTCAGCTTCATAAGCTTTTTTTCTAATAGCTGCATCATCATTATATGCCATGTTTAAAACTACTGTTAATGGTAATTGTTTTATCTCACCATCCTCTTCTATATCAACTTTTAAGGTTGAAATTAAATTATCTTTAAGTTTTCCCCATGCATTAGAACCAGTGTTTTTCATATTAGCTATAATGTTTTCTTCTTTTTCACTTAATAAATATTTACTTTGCTCACATATATCTTTTAATACAAATTCATGTTCCTTTAATAATTCAGATTGATTAATAATAAAATCTATATCTTCTATATTGCTGATATATCTTTCAAGCTTAACAGAACTTTCAACTATGTTAGTTAATTTTTTTTCTAAAATATCTGAATACTTTAGTGCACTTTCATCTTTAGTATTAACGCTTAAGCTAAGATTAATGTACATACCTAGCTTACTAGCTAATTCTTTTAAATGCGTAAATTTATTAATATATTGTTCTAGCTTTTCCACTAAATTTTCCTTATCTTTTACTACATCTTTTGTCCATAAATTAATATCCTCTATAAGTCTTTCAAGATTGTTTGAATCATTCTTAAAATCTTCACTTTCAAAAGATGTATATAATTCTTTTAAACTCCAATTCAATTCCATTTCTAAATCACTCCAAATCTAATCATAAATATTATTCTAATTTTTTATTATTATATACCTATATAATATCAATTATAATTTATAATAAAAATTATAACAAAATAAAAGCTAAAAGATAAACTTTTAATTTTATCTTTTAGCTTTTTTATTTATAGACATAAGATTTAAGAATCAAACTTATAAATGGAATATAGATTCATCATTGAGAAATTATAGTCATAACACTACACTAGAAATCAGATACATTTTTCTGGAAGCAGGCATGTGAAATTGAACTGATGATGGTTCTTAATGGGGGCTTGTTTTATTTACAGTTTGTCCAAAAGTGAATGTCCAAATTTTATATTTGGAAACATGAACTTTCTCCTTGGGGATTTTACATCTGGAACACACTTAAATGACGACAAGCTGCCATTTAGAACCTTCCAGTGAAAATTTCACTAGTCCTGTGGAAGATAAATGTATCTGATTTAGGTAATTGTTGCATATAAGTCTAATTCTCACTTTGGATATCTATATCATTCTAATTCTTTAAATTACATACACATTTGCAATCTGCATCTTCAAATCTAATTTGTGTATCTCCATTATTTATATCAAATGATTTCTCTCCAGCATCAACTATATTAGAAAGATTTTTTAAAACTAGAGACCAGCCTCCCTTATTTCCTCTTGATTGAATAAATATTTTATTATCTTTTTTTAGCACTTCTACTTCTAGCACACTTTTGCCATTTGTATCTAAAACTGTTGTTTTAGTTGCATCATTTTCTTTTAGTTCAAAGGCCATAATTGTTATATTCTCACCATAGTCGTAATCTGGTTTAGAATTTTCATTTCCTACAGCAATTAAACTATTTTCTCTTATCATCATTGGAACGCTTAAATAATCATGTTTTTCCTTAATCCACCTATTTCCTTCATACCTTTTTCCAGTTATGAAATTTGTCCAAATTCCTTCTGGTAAATAATAATTTGCTTCTCCTACTTGATTAAAAATTGGTGCTACTAAAATTGAATCCCCTAACATATATTGTTTATCTAAATAGTTACAGGTATTATCGTCTTGAAATTCTAATATCATTGATCTCATTACTGGGATTCCCTTTACAGATGCATCTTTAGCTATCTTGTATAAGTATGGCATTATACTACACTTCAATTTAGTAAAGAATCTTACAACATCACACGCTTCCTCATCATAAAGCCATGGCACTCTATAAGAATTACTTCCATGCAACCTACTATGAGATGATAATAATCCAAAAGCCACCCATCTTTTGTAAACATCAGCAGTTGACGTACTTTCAAATCCACCTATGTCATGACTCCAAAATCCAAAACCTGACATGCACAATGATAATCCGCCTCTTAAACTTTCTGCCATAGATTCATAATTTGCTTCGCAGTCTCCACCCCAGTGTACAGGAAATTGCTGACCTCCAGCAGTAGCTGATCTTGCAAATAGCACCGCTTCTTCTTCTCCAACATTTTCTTTAATTGTATCAAATACAACCTTATTGTACATTTGAGTATAATAGTTATGCATTTTAAGTGGATCTGATCCATCAAAATACGATACTTTTGTTGGTATACGTTCACCAAAATCTGTCTTAAAGCAATCTACACCCATATTTATTAGTTCTTTAAGTTTGCTTGAATACCATTCACATGCAGCTGGATTAGTAAAATCTACAATTCCCATTGCAGGCTGCCACAAATCCCATTGCCAAACATCACCATTAGGTTTCTTTAATAAGTAACCATATTTCATGCCTTCCTCAAATAATTTTGACTCTTGTGCAATATAAGGATTAATCCAAACGCATATTTTTAAACCTTTTTCTTTTAGTCTCTTTATCATTCCTTTAGGATCTGGAAAAACATCCTTATCCCATTCAAAGTTACACCAATTAAAATCCTTCATCCAAAAACAGTCAAAGTGAAAAACTCTAAGTGGAATATCTCTTTCTGCCATTCCATCTACAAAACTTGTTACAGTTTTTTCATCATAATTTGTTGTAAAGGAGGTTGTAAGCCATAATCCAAAAGACCAAGCTGGAGGTAGCGCAGGCTTTCCAGTAAGCTTTGTATAATTCTCTATTACTTCCTTCATAGAGTCTCCATTAATTATAAAATAATCTAAATATTCACCTGCAACGCTAAATTGAACTTTTGTTACCTTCTCAGAACCAACTTCAAATGATACTTTTTCTGGATGATTTACAAATACACCATAACCTTTATTAGTAAGATAAAATGGTATATTTTTATAGGATTGTTCTGTACTCGTTCCACCATCTTCATTCCATATATCAATTGCTTGTCCATTTTTTACCAATGGGGTAAATCTTTCACCTAACCCATAAACTAATTCTCCTACAGATAACTGCAATTCCTCTTTCATAAAAACTCCATCTTCCAAAACTTCCATAAAAGTTCTTTCTTCTGAAGCTTTTACATATGCTAATCCCTTGTATTTACTAGATGTTAATATTTTATCTTCATTTAAAAAGGTCATCTCCCAAGCTTCTTTATTAATTGACATCTTAAGCTTTCCTGATTTTAAAAATACTTCGCTTTCATTTTCTTCAATTAAAACCTTAGTATTATTATCTTCATAAGTCTCAAAAACAGGTGATTTTTTTTGTTGTCCCATATAATGATAAGCTCTAACTCTAATTATATTTTCCATTGGAGATGAAATTTTATAAGTTATAACTGGTCCCCCTAGGGTGTCACCTCTATGATTTATTTTTACACAAGGTGCATGAACAGTTAAACTGTTTTCTTCAATTTTAGTACTATATACCTCCTGTGGATTATATATGTGATAACCTGGTTTATTTAGCCAACATCCATTACTAAATTTCATAATAACACTCCTTATATCAGTTTGCAGTTTACAATTTACAGGTTGGTTGCAGTTCACAGTTTGTGGTTTTAGCCTTTAACAGAACCTGCTGCAACTCCTCCGACAATATACTTTTGGCCTAGTATAAATACTATAAGTACTGGAAGTAATGTTAATACAATATCTGCACTAACTAAGTTCCATGAATTTTCAAATGCACCAAAGAAATTATATACAGCTAAAGTCATAGGCCATTTTCCAGAATTATTTAAATAATATAATGGCATTGTAAAGTCATTCCATACAGCCATAAAATTTAATACAAATAGAGTTGATATAATAGGTTTTAATAGTGGCAAGATTATTTTTATAAACAATTTTACTGGCCCACATCCATCTATTATTGCTGCTTCATCTATTTCCCTTGGAATTGTTGATATAAATCCGTAGGATAAAAATAAACTAAGAGGGATATTTATTGCAGCATAAACTAAAATTATACCAATTCTAGTATTTACTAAACCTAAAGCTTGCATCACCTTCATCAACGCAACATTATTAATTGGTATTGCTATACCAGATATAATGAAATAATAAATAAAATTATTGATTCCCTTTCGATTTCTTGCTATCACAAAAGCTGCTGCAGCTACCACAAAAACAATAATTATCACACTACCTGTAGCATATAAAAGACTATTTAAAAATGATGATATTAATTTACCTTGTTCAATTACTGTCTTAAAATTTTGAAATACCCATTCCTTTGGTAAAGACAAAGACATTTTATTAGATTCACTTTGATTTTTAAAGGAATTTAGTACCAAAACTACCATTGGTATTAGAACTATCAAACTTGTGAATATTGTTATTATATTTATTACCAAGCCTCCAATAGACTTTTTTAGAGCATTCATTACATATCAACCTCCTTATTTTCCATAGATTTTATAATGAAATAAAGTAAAAACAATAACACAAAAAATAAAATACTAGATAAGGTTGTACCCATTGCATAGTTACCCTTAGAAAATTCTTTATATACAGCAGTGTTAATTACTCCTGTCGCATTTCCTGGGCCACCATTTGTTAGTGAATAAATCATATCGAATACTCTAAATCCATATGTAACGTTCAAAACAGTTACGTTTATTATTATTGGCTTTAATAGAGGTAATGTAATTAACTTAAACTTTTTCCAAAAATTTGCTCCATCTATGCTGGCTGCTTCATAATAATCTGGTGAAATTGACAATAATCCTGCTATAATAACCACCATTATGTATCCCATACCTTTCCAGGTATCTACCGACATAACAGTTGGAAATACCCAACTCAAATCAGTCAACCAATTTTTAGCTAAAAAACCTAATCCAATAGAATTTAAAAAGTTATTTAGAAAACCAGTTTGAGGATGCAACATGCTTTTAAATACAAGTCCAACAACCAAATAAGACATTACTTGAGGAGAGAAAATAACCATCCTATGAAAATTCTTAAATTTAATCATCTTTTGTGTTAGTAATAATGCTAGCATAAGCCCAACTATCGTTTTCATGATAGTTGTTATTGTTGTGAATACAACAGTATTCCATATATATAACCTATATTCTGGCTTCCCTTTAAATACTTCCATATAATTTTGCAGACCTATAAAATTAATTTTATCAGTAAAGTTATTCCAATCTGTAAATGAATAAAATATTCCAATAATTCCTGGTAAAAAGCAAAGCAGAAAAAATATAAGTAAAGCACCAGTAGTAAAATACCACGGATATATTTTATTTCTGTCCATTATAATCCCTCCATTTTATTGAGCTTCTACATTAAATAAAGATATCCAAAGCGAGAATTAGACATATGCGGAACTTACCGAAATTAAACACATATTTATTACAGCGGACTTATGAAATTTTCACTGGATGGGTTCTAAGTGGAAGGTTGCACCCATTTCTGCATGTTCCTAAAGTAAATTTATGACAAGCAGAAAGTGGAACAACCTTCCACTAATAACCATCACAGCTTAATTTCATATGCCACTTGCACAAATATGTATCTAATTTCTAGTGTAGTGTAGTGTTACGATTATAATTTCTCGATTATGCATACATATTCCATTTATAAGTTTAAGTATTAATTGCAACTGATAATTAACCAGCTAAATAATTTTCCTTAAATTATTTAATGGATAATAGTTTAAGATAAAAAACCTAAAGGTTTTCTTTAAATATAACTTATAGAAATTCTCTTTAGGGTTTTCATCTTTTAATTAATTTTCTCTAACTATTTTATATTTGTTACCCTTAACCAATTTCATCTAATGTAGTACGATAATTTATCATCATATTCCTTGTAATATAAAAACTATTATTTATTCCAATCTGGATCTTTTTGCAATTTAGCTTGTTCAGTTCTTCTATTCATTATAGTTTCCAATACTTGCTTTGGAGTTAATGAACCAGTATACATACCTTCTAAATCTTTTCCTACATCCATCCATTGACTATCAATATACTTAACCCCTGCTTGCACAACCATTCCCTTCTTTAAGGAATCAATATATTTTTTATCTTCATCAGAATATTTTGATTTAATTTCTGGCCAGCAAAGTTCTGATAATCCTGGTTGTCCATCTAAACGTTTTTGTAAATTTTCAGGTTTTGCTAAAAATTCGAAGAATTTTAAAGCTTCCTTTACATGCTTTCCATTTTTATTAACAAAATATGCATTGCTAGCAGGATTAACACCAATTGTTTGATTATCTGCCCATGGCATTGCAAATATTCCAAGCTTATTAACATCAAAATTTGGGAAATCTGCTTTTACTTCATTTCTCCATGCAGATTCAGCAATAAACATTGCTGACTTTCCATTTGCCATTGACTCTTTTGCATTTTCAACTGAGTTACTTAAATAGTCTTTTCCATAAAAGCCTAAATCAGCAAATTCTTTAAGTTGAGAAATTACAGTTAATAATTCAGGCACAGAATCTAAATCAACTTCATTCTTGTTCAATTTATTATATAGATCTGGATGTTTTTCTTGATACATAGCTCCTGTTTCAAATAAAGGCAGTACTTGATGCCATCCATTTTGTGTACCTTCATAAATTGGAGTAACCCCTGAATCTTTTATCTTTTGACATACATTTTTAAATTCTTCATAATTTGTTGGTACCTTTAACCCTAACTTTTGGAATATTTCCTTATTATAAACATAGAAGTACATTTTCTTTCCTGGGAAAGTAATTCCATAAACTTTATCCTTGTATGATATTGAAGGAAGTACATTTGGATCCATACGCTTTACCCATTCCTGATCTGTTACATCTTGAACGTATTTTTCTGGATTTACTCTTGTAACTAAATTCAAAGGATCTGCATCAGCGCAGAAAATATCTGGAGCTTCCCCTGAGTCTAATTTTACTTTTAATAAATCACGCCATTGAGCATCTGGTGAAATTTGAAAGTCTATCTTTATTCCAGTTTCCTTTTCAAAATCCTTTGCTAAAGTCTGCACCACCCCAGATGTTGGTAATCCTGATTGATGAGAGCCAAAAGTTAATGTTACTGTATTTCCATTACTTGAGGTATCTTTGCTTGCATCTCCACTATTATTACTGCTTCCACACCCTACAAATGTGCCTCCAATTAGTACAGTCATACATACTGTGCTAATTAACTTCATTAAACGTTTATTCATAAGTTATCCCTCCACAAATTATATTATCATTTCCCTTTGATAAGCTTTACATTAGCTATATTCTTATATTATCATTAAGCCTATAAATTAAACATAGATAAAAAAGAACTCCCTTTTGCACTTTTTTGAACATTATTATATAATACTTTTGAAAAGGGGGTTTGAGATGAAATATAAATTTTATTTTTCTCAAAAGATATATTTGTTTTTTGTTTATGGTCTTTTAGTAATAACAATGCTCTTTCTATTTTTTATTTGTTTATACTCTTTTTATAGTGATAATATTTATAAAAGTGCTAAGATAAAATCTGAAACTATCTGTGCATCTATTCACAAGTCAATATCAATAGAATTAAATAATATGTCAACGGTTTCTATGAATATAGTTTATTCTAATGCTATAAAAAAGAATTTTACTAGCTTTGCAAATACAAATAACTATCACAAAATAGACCTTGAAAACTTTTCAAAATCAAGAGAAAACGTTTTAGCTATTTATGATATTATTACTGCAATAATAGGTCCATTTCAATCTGCAACTCAAGTTAATCTCTATACACAAAATGGTACCTGTATTGGTTCTGGCTATTTTCAAGGAGTAGTTAATGTTGATTTTAAAAGTATTCCCTGGTATGAAGAAACTATAAATAAAAATGGCGAAAAAAATATAGTTATCACAGATAAGCTATTAAATTCTAATACAAAACTAGACAATAAAAATCTTCATAATTATCTCTCTCTGACTCGTGTATTTTTTAATAGCACAAATGAACCTGAAGGTATCGTTGAAGTTATACAAGATTGTAATACTGTGTTTTCTTTAATTCCAGAATTGAAAGAAAAAAATCCTTCAACCACCTTTTATGTATATAATGAAAAAGGTCAGTTAGTATATCCTTATTCAAGTACTCTAAATCCAGAAGACACTATAAACTATGTAAATACTATAGAAAAAAATAATTTAGCCCAATCTACTGGATACTTTGTAAATGTTGATACTAACAAGGATGTATTATTATCTTATGAGAAAATAAATTCTTATAATTGGACAGTAGTTACTGTTGAATCTAAAGATATTGTATTTAAATCACTACAGTCCTTTAAGGAGACTTTCATTGTTATAATAATTACCTCTATTATATTTACATTATTTTTATGTTTTTTAATTTCAAGTCGATTAACTTATCCACTAAGTACATTGACAAAATCCACAAAAAAAGTAACTATAAACAGTGTACTGAATGAAAACGAAACCATTCTACCTCCAATAAACAGCAATATACTTGAAATTTCAGAATTATATCAATCTTTTTTAGACATGTATGATAAATTGAGAGATTCGTCCCATGAAATATTGTTGCTTAAATCAGAAGAAACGCGTGCTAACCTTCGAGCAACACAATCATTAGTTAATCCTCATTTTTTATACAACAGTTTAACTACTATAAGCATTATGGCAGAGGAAAAAATGAATGATGAAATTATTAATATCTGTTATGCGCTTTGCGATTATTTTAGATATATAACAACATACGATGAAACAGCAGTTCCTCTTAATTTAGAAATATCATTTACTGAAAAATATATTGAATGTATGAAAATGAGATATGGCAATGATTTTATTTATGATTCGCAAATCAGTGAAGAAACAAAAGAAATTTTAATTCCTAAATTAATTGTTCAGCCAATTGTGGAAAATGTATTTAAACATGGTTTCACCTCATCACCTCCATGGCATTTAAAAATCACTACTACAACCAGTGATGATAAATGGCTTATATACATTGAAGATAATGGAGGTCGCTTAACTGATGAAGAGAAGGAAACACTCTTATCTACTTTTGATAATTTAGATAAAAATATAGAAATGAAATCATTAAAGATTGGTGGAATGGGACTTAAAAATGTTTATCTACGATTGCAGCTTTTATATAGCGACCAAGCTGTATTTTCAATTGATACTTCAAAAGAACATAAAACAATTTTTATAATTGGTGGTCCTATTCATTTAAATAAGGAGGATTTTTATGAACAATACACACACTTATAAAATTATCGTAGTCGAAGATGAGCCTCTTATAAGACAAAATATAATAAAAAAAATAAATTCTTTATCCATACCTTTTGAATTGGTTGGTGAAGCTGGTAATGGAGAAAGTGCTATTTCTCTTGTTGAACAATTATATCCGTCCTTAGTTATCACTGATATAAAAATGCCACAATGTGATGGCCTTGAATTAATTAAATATCTACATAAAAATCATCCACATATTAAATCTATAATATTAAGTGGATATAATGATTTTAAATATGCCCAAACTGCACTAAAATATGGTGTTAAAGATTTTTTATTAAAACCCATTAAACTTGATGAACTAAGCACAGCACTTCAAAATATCCTTGTTATGCTTGACTCAGAAAATAAAGAATTATCTTCATTTTCCATTGATCCAAATAACTTGAAACCTGAAAACTTAAGTCAACTTTTAGAAAATTATTTGCTAAAAAATTATGCTTCAATAATTTCTATTCATGATATTGCTGAAAAATTTGGATTTACAAATGAGTATTTGAGCAAGATATTTAAAAAATACACTGGTGTAACACCTATAAAATATATCACTAAAATTCGAATTAATGAGGCTAAACAACTTTTAATTAATCAACCTGAACTAGAAATAAAGAAGGTAGGAGAATTGATTGGATATAAAGACGCTTTTTATTTTAGTCGTGTATTTAAATCAAATGTAGGTGTATATCCTACCGATTACAGAATGCAATACAAAGATCACTAAAATGAGATAATATTTTTATAGGAGATTATCATGCTATTCATGATAATCTCCTAATCTTTTATTATTAATTATACATTTATTCTCCAAAAGCTTGTGATAAATCATAGATTATATCATCAATATGTTCTGTTCCTATTGAAAGACGAATTGTATTTGGTTTTATTCCTGATTCTTTTAACTCAGTTTCATTCATTTGCGAATGAGTAGTGCTAGCTGGATGGATTACTAACGATTTAACATCAGCTACATTTGCAAGTAAAGAGAATATTTCTAACTTATCAATAAAGTCTTGTGCTTCCTTTGCACCACCTTTAATTTCAAATGTAAATATAGACCCTGCTCCATTTGGAAAGTATTTATTGTATAGCGCATTATCTGGACTTTCAGGTAATGATGGATGATTAACACTTTCAACCTTTGGATGATTTTTTAAGAAATCTACCACTTTTAAAGCATTTTCAACATGACGTTCAACTCTAAGTGAAAGAGTTTCTAGTCCTTGTAATAATAAGAATGAATTAAATGGACTTATGCATGCTCCTGTATCTCTTAATATAACCGCACGAATCCTAGTTACATATGCAGCTGGTCCAACAGCTTCGGCAAATTTAATTCCATGATAGCTTGGATCAGCTTCACTTAGTTGTGGGAATTTCCCTGATCCTATCCAATCGAATTTTCCTGAATCTACAATTATTCCTCCAAGAGAGGTTCCATGTCCACCTATGAATTTTGTAGCTGAATGAACAACAATATCAGCTCCATGTTCAATTGGTCTAAATAAATATGGTGTTCCAAAGGTGTTATCTACTATTAGTGGAATTTTATGCTTATGTGCAATTTCTGCAAGAGCATCTACATCTATAATATTAGAATTTGGATTTCCAAGTGATTCTATAAAAATGGCCTTTGTATTTTCTTGAATTGCATTTTCAAAATTTGACAAGTCTGATGGGTCTACAAAAGTTGTTGTCACCCCATTGTTTGGGAATGTATGTGCTAGCAAATTATATGATCCGCCATATATAGTGTTTTCAGAAACTATATGATCCCCTGCTTTAGTTATATTTTGAAAAGCATATGTTATTGCTGCTGCCCCTGATGCTACTGCAAGTCCTGCTACTCCACCTTCTAAAGCTGCAACACGTTTTTCAAAAACATCTTGTGTAGAATTTGTTAAACGTCCATATATGTTACCTGCATCTGCTAATCCAAATCTTGCAGCTGCATGTGCTGAATTCTTAAATACATATGACGTTGTTTGATAAATTGGTACTGCTCTTGCATCTGTTGCTGGATCTGGTTGTTCTTGTCCAACATGAAGTTGTAATGTTTCAAATTTTAATTTTCTTTCTTGATTACTCATAGTTTTTGCCCCCATTTTATATAAATTTAATAATCCTGAATAATAAAATTTTTCCATCAAAGTTTCCAAGTTTAATTAAAATAATTATGTATTTATATACCAAAAAAGCTACTTTCCGAATAAGAAGGTAGCAGAAAAATTCATATACATTCTTATCTTTCAGATTTAACATCTGCAGGAATTAGCACCTTAAATTTAAAGTATAAAATTCAGGTTGCTAGACATCACAGGGCCAGTCCCTCCGTCTTTCTTGATAAAAAATTTTTAATTTTATTATTCTTAGTTGTTTACTATGATATAAAGTATATCTTCTTTATATCTTCATGTCAATACCATTTTCTAATTATTTTTTACTTTTTATTAATATTTCTTTAATATATACCTGTTATAAATTTTAAAATAGCAATAAATCTCCTTTTATATTATTACTTACCTAATTATAATAACTATAAATAGTTTATTCATTTAAATATACTAGCTCTCCATTAAAATAAGTTCTATTTATATTAATATTCCCTATATCTAAAGGATTGGTCCAAACTATATCCTTATCCAATACTATAAAATCTGCTTTTTTTCCAATTTCCAAACTTCCGATTTCCTTCTCCTTACCTAAAACATAAGCAGCATTTATAGTGAACATTTTTATAGCTTCAACAATTGATATTCTCTCCCTTGGATTTAATCTATACTTCACATCATTCATATTTATAATTTCTGGATATCCAGATGGCAAGAAATCATATAAATTTCTAACTGTTGCACACTCTATAGCCTCCAATGGATTTATCTTTACTGAAGTATTGTCATCAGAAGTTGCTGCTGTGATTACTCCTAAATCAACTAATGATTTAACAGGATATTGCCTATAGGCTCTTTCTTTTCCTATAGCTAATACTTCATTTTTGCTCAAACTCATAGATTTATAAAACCAACATGGCTCTATTATTGTATTAATTTTTAAAGCCTTCATTTTTCTTATATAATACTGTGTTATTAAATCTACATGGATTAATGAATTTCTGAATGTCTTGTTTTGATTATTTATTATTGAATATTCTATTCCATCTATTGCAAACTTACAAGCTAAATCTCCTTTGGCATGAATACAAACATTAAACTCTAATCTATTTGCCATCTTTATTCCTTCTTTAAGCTCATTAATATTCCACAAGAATAAGCCTTGCTTCTCATTACATTTGTCATCAATTAATGTATAAGGTTTAAACAAAAATGCCGTCATATTTTCTATAATTCCATCTGAAAAAAACTTTGCTACTGAAACTAAAAATAATTCTGTACTATATATTATCCTATTTCTTTTAAGTTCATGTAATTGCTCATTTACACTTCTTTTACATAATTCTTTAGGTAAAATTGTCACCCCATATACTATTCTCAATTTAAGTTCTTTCATGTTCTCCAATTTTCCATAAAGCTCTAGAGGCATCTTCACTTCTTTAGTATCAATTAATCCTATAGTTGTTACCCCATGAGAATGTTGCAATTTTTGATACTTTATAAAATTATCTATATAATCTTTATCTTCATATTTACCTATCCAATCAATATTAACTAAGTAAACAGCATTCTCTTTTAATATACCCCACAGTTGATTTTGCTCATCTAATTCTATTCTTCCACCATTTGGAACGTTCGTATTTGGAGTTATTTTAAAATATTCAAACGCCTTACTATTTAGCCATAAAGAATGGCCATCAAATGATCTTAATACTATTGGTTTATCCGTTTCTATTTTATCAAGCCATTTCTTATTAGGTCCTTTAAATACCTCGCTGTAATAATTTAGTTCTTCCCCACTTTTTTCAAAAATTGAATTTCTCCAACCTATCCCATAAATAATTTTCTCGTCTGGATGTGTGTCAATGTAATTTTGAATATATATTAAATACTCTGTAACATTATTACATTGGAATAGAGATAAATCTCCTTTTGTCATTATACCTCTGTCTGACATATTGCAGTGAGCATCAATAAAACCAGGTAATACTGTTCTAGATTTTAAATCTATTATTTCTTTTTTATCAATAAAGTAATTACTTATTTCATCATTAGTTCCTAAGGCTACTATTTTTCCATCTTTAATTGCCATAGCTTCATATATACTACTTTTCTCATCAATACTGTATATAACTCCATTAATAAAAACCTTTACTATATCACTAGCAGATTTTTCATTTAATTTCATTATTCAGCTAACACCCCTCTTAATTAACTCTTTATTTAAAAATACAGTTTATTATATTCATAAAACCTAAAATAATTAAAATTTTTTATATTTTTTTATTATTAATGTATTAATAGTAATATTATGATAAATACTTATATTTAATCATAATAAAAAACGATAGCTATAATAACTATCGTTTTATCTTACCTCGCAACGTCCTACTCTGCCACACAGTCTCCCATGCAGTACCATCGGCGCTATAGACCTTAACTTTCCTGTTCGGAATGGGAAGGAGTGTTACCTCTATGCCATCATCACGAGATCTTTATTCAGTTTACAGTTGCTAGATGATATTCCTTCGGAATATCTTTTGAAAGAAGTTGTTCTTTCAAAATTGCACATAGTTTTTTAATGTATTTTTTCTACAACTTAACTTATTGGTCAAGCCCTCGACCTATTAGTATCAGTCAGCTAAATATGTTACCATACTTACACCTCTGACCTATCAACCTTGTAGTCTTCAAGGGGTCTTACTAGCTTATGCTATGGGAAATCTCATCTTGAGGTGGGCTTCACACTTAGATGCTTTCAGCGTTTATCCCTTCCCGACTTAGCTACCCAGCTATGCTTCTGGCGAAACAACTGGTACACCATAGGTCAGTCCATCCCGGTCCTCTCGTACTAAGGACAGCTCCTCTCAAATTTCCTACGCCCGCGACGGATAGGGACCGAACTGTCTCACGACGTTCTGAACCCAGCTCGCGTGCCGCTTTAATGGGCGAACAGCCCAACCCTTGGGACCTACTTCAGCCCCAGGATGCGACGAGCCGACATCGAGGTGCCAAACCTCCCCGTCGATGTGAACTCTTGGGGGAGATCAGCCTGTTATCCCCGAGGTAGCTTTTATCCGTTGAGCGATGGCCCTCCCACGAGGTACCACCGGATCACTAAGCCCGACTTTCGTCCCTGCTCCACTTGTAGGTGTCGCAGTCAGGCTCCCTTCTGCCTTTGCACTCTTCGAACGATTTCCGACCGTTCTGAGGGAACCTTTGGGCGCCTCCGTTACATTTTAGGAGGCGACCGCCCCAGTCAAACTGCCCACCTAACAATGTCCTGTCACCAGTTTCATGGCATCCAGTTAGAACTTCAATACTATCAGGGTGGTATCCCAACAACGACTCCACTAAAGCTGACGCCCTAGTTTCCCAGTCTCCCACCTATCCTGTACAGACAATACCGAAATTCAATGCTAAGCTACAGTAAAGCTCTACGGGGTCTTTCCGTCCAATCGCGGGTAGCGAGCATCTTCACTCGCACTACAACTTCGCCGGATTTGCAGTTGAGACAGTGCACAAGTCATTACGCCATTCGTGCGGGTCAGAACTTACCTGACAAGGAATTTCGCTACCTTAGGACCGTTATAGTTACGGCCGCCGTTTACTGGGGCTTAAGTTCATACCTTCGCATTACTGCTAAGTATTCCCCTTAACCTTCCAGCACCGGGCAGGCGTCAGCCCCTATACATCAGCTTTCGCTTTAGCAGAGACCTGTGTTTTTGTTAAACAGTTGCTTGTGCCTATTCTCTGCGACCTGCTTTCGCAGGCACCCCTTCTCCCGAAGTTACGGGGTCAATTTGCCTAGTTCCTTAACTGCAATTCTTCCGTCGGCCTTAGGATTCTCTCCTCATCTACCTGTGTCGGTTTGCGGTACGGGCACTACTTCTCTCTCTAGATGCTTTTCTTGGAAGCATGGAATCAGATACTTCGGTTCCGTAGAACCTTCCCCATCACGCCTCAGAATTGTTGGAACGGATTTGCCAATCCCAACTCCCTAAACGCTTAGACTAGCATCCAATAGCTAGCACATCCTATCCTTCTCCGTCACACCCTCGATATTAACGATGATAGTGGTATTGGAATATCAACCAATTGTCCATCGACTACGCCTTTCGGCCTCGCCTTAGGTCCCGACTAACCCTGAGAAGACAAACTTTACTCAGGAAACCTTAGATATTCGGCCTGTAGGATTCTCACCTACATCTCGCTACTAATGCCAACATTCTCACTCGTAATCAGTCCACCGCTCCTTTCGGTACGACTTCAGCCCGATTACGACGCTCCTCTACCGCTCACGTATAAACGTGAACCCGTAGCTTCGGTGGTAAGTTTGAGCCCCGGACATTTTCGGCGCAGGATCTCTTGACTAGTGAGCTATTACGCACTCTTTTAATGAGTGGCTGCTTCTAAGCCAACATCCTAGTTGTCTTAGAAATCCCACATCCTTTTCCACTTAACTTACACTTTGGGACCTTAGCTGACGATCTGGGCTGTTTCCCTTTTGACCATGGAACTTATCTTTCACAGTCTGACTGCCGGACTGATAGTATATGGCATTCGGAGTTTGATAAGGTTCGGTAAGCGCTATGCCCCCTAGCCTATTCAGTGCTCTACCTCCACTACTCACATTTTCCGACGCTAGCCCTAAAGCTATTTCGAGGAGAACCAGCTATATCCGAGTTCGATTGGAATTTCTCCGCTATCCACAGCTCATCCCATGCTTTTTCAACAGCAACGTGGTTCGGTCCTCCACGAGGTTTTACCCTCGCTTCAACCTGGCCATGGATAGGTCACCCGGTTTCGGGTCTACAGCATGCAACTAATCGCCCTATTAAGACTCGGTTTCCCTTCGGCTCCGTACCTTAAGTACTTAACCTCGCTACATACCGTAACTCGTTGGCTCGTTCTACAAAAAGCACATCATCACACACGTAAGGTGCTCTGATCGGTTGTAGGCATATGGTTTCAGGTTCTATTTCACTCCCCTCCCGGGGTTCTTTTCACCTTTCCCTCACGGTACTGCTTCACTATCGGTCATCAGGTAGTATTTAGCCTTGGGAGGTGGTCCTCCCTGCTTCCCACAAGGTTTCACGTGTCTCGTGGTACTCTGGTGCAGAACTGTTCATTATTATTTTCACCTACAGGACTATTACCCCCTATGGTCCAACTTTCCAGTTGTGTTCGGTTAACAATAATTTCACGTTATGTTCTGTCCGCAACCCCAGAAATAAATTTCTGGTTTGGGCTCTTTCCTTTTCGCTCGCCGCTACTAAGAAAATCGATTTTTCTTTCTCTTCCTCCAGGTACTTAGATGTTTCAGTTCCCTGGGTTTACCTTCATAAAGCTATGTATTCACTTTATGATACATGGGGTTTCCCATGTGAGTTTCCTCATTCGGAAATCTTCGGATCTCTGACTATGTGCGTCTACCCGAAGCTTATCGCAGCTTATCGCGTCCTTCATCGGCTCCTGATGCCAAGGCATTCACCATACGCCCTTTGTAGCTTGACCTATTTATTAGTCATTTCACAAAGAATATATATTCTTGGCTTTGTTGTATTTATATATACATCAAATCTATGTGCAATTTTCAAAGAACAATTTGCTTGCTTATTACCCCCAATTGCTTCGTCAGCTGCAAATTTTATTCATTCACGTACGTGAAGTACGCTTCATTTCATAAAATTTTTGCTTCCTCGCACTTGTTGCTACTAAGCTAAGCAACAATTTTGCTGTTTTTTAGCAAAATTTTTTTGAAAGACTTAGTCTTTCAAAATTGAACAGAACAAATACTTTAAGCAACCTGTCGAGTAAGTATTTTAATTTTGATACATAAATGTATCTGTACTAGCCAAACATCATGTTGGTCTAGATTTCTCCATAGAAAGGAGGTGATCCAGCCGCAGGTTCTCCTACGGCTACCTTGTTACGACTTCACCCCAATCGCTGACCCTACCTTAGGTCGCTGCCTCGCTTACGCGTTAGCTCACGAACTTTGGGTATTGCCAACTCTCATGGTGTGACGGGCGGTGTGTACAAGGCCCGGGAACGTATTCACCGCGACATTCTGATTCGCGATTACTAGCAACTCCAGCTTCATGTAGGCGAGTTTCAGCCTACAATCCGAACTGAGACTGGTTTTAAAGTTTGGCTCCACCTCGCGGTTTAGCATCTCTCTGTACCAGCCATTGTAGCACGTGTGTAGCCCTAGACATAAGGGGCATGATGATTTGACGTCATCCCCACCTTCCTCCCGGTTAACCCGGGCAGTCTCGCTAGAGTGCTCAACTAAATGGTAGCAACTAACAATAAGGGTTGCGCTCGTTGCGGGACTTAACCCAACATCTCACGACACGAGCTGACGACAACCATGCACCACCTGTCTTCCTGCCCCGAAGGGCTTCCTCCATTACAGAGTAATTCAGGAGATGTCAAGTCTAGGTAAGGTTCTTCGCGTTGCTTCGAATTAAACCACATGCTCCGCTGCTTGTGCGGGCCCCCGTCAATTCCTTTGAGTTTTAATCTTGCGACCGTACTCCCCAGGCGGAATACTTAATGCGTTAGCGGCGGCACGGAGGTCATGACAACCCCCACACCTAGTATTCATCGTTTACAGCGTGGACTACCAGGGTATCTAATCCTGTTTGCTCCCCACGCTTTCGAGCCTCAGTGTCAGTTACAGTCCAGAAAGTCGCCTTCGCCACTGGTATTCTTCCTAATCTCTACGCATTTCACCGCTACACTAGGAATTCTACTTTCCTCTCCTGCACTCTAGATATCCAGTTTGGAATGCAGCACCCAGGTTAAGCCCGAGTATTTCACATCCCACTTAAATATCCACCTACGCTCCCTTTACGCCCAGTAAATCCGGACAACGCTTGCCACCTACGTATTACCGCGGCTGCTGGCACGTAGTTAGCCGTGGCTTCCTCCTCAGGTACCGTCATTATCGTCCCTGAAGACAGAGCTTTACAATCCGAAGACCGTCATCACTCACGCGGCGTTGCTGCATCAGGGTTTCCCCCATTGTGCAATATTCCCCACTGCTGCCTCCCGTAGGAGTCTGGGCCGTGTCTCAGTCCCAATGTGGCCGATCACCCTCTCAGGTCGGCTACGCATCGTCGCCTTGGTGAGCCGTTACCTCACCAACTAGCTAATGCGACGCGGGTCCATCTCATAGCGGATTACTCCTTTAATTGCTGCACCATGCGGTACTACAATCTTATGCGGTATTAATCTTCCTTTCGAAAGGCTATTCCCCTCTATGAGGCAGGTTACCCACGTGTTACTCACCCGTCCGCCGCTAATCCATTCCCGAAGGAACTTCATCGCTCGACTTGCATGTGTTAAGCACGCCGCCAGCGTTCGTCCTGAGCCAGGATCAAACTCTCAATAAAAAGTTTAATCTTAGCTTACTCAAATAAAAATTGCTGGTTTACTTAAATGTATTTATCTTATTCTGTTCAATTTTCAAAGACCATTTTCTTTCTTACAACTTTCACTGTAATCTTTAATCGTTTGCTGTCGTTTCTGACAGCTTATTTAGTATATCATCACCCGATTGCTCTGTCAACAACTTTTTTCAAATTCTTTTAAGTTATCTTTATAACTTTCATCAATCAATTCGTTTTTAGTTGTTTACGCATCTCAGCGACGTGTTTTATCTTAACATCTCTATTCTATCAATATTTCTACAAATCTAGTCTTTAACATCATTTACATTAATATTTCTCAATAATACTCTATTTTATTCATTTATATGCATATTGATACACTTGGAAATGTTGACTTCTATTTATTTTATCTATCGGCAGAAAGTAACTTATAAGCACGAAAAAAAAGATTCAAAGCTTTTTACTTCAAATCTTTTTTCTTAAACTACTCCACTAATTTATGAAGTTTAATTGTAATTCAACTCTTATTTGATAAGTTAATTAGATTGTACACAATAACTGCTGCATCAGCACTACTTAAATTGTGGTTTTGATCAAAATTACCATTGGTTCCTGCAATGACTTTAAGCGAATAACATATTGCTGCATATCCTTTATACTTATCATCTATGTTATCCTTAAATGGATTATTAAATATCTCTGAATGCAATGCAATTTTTTCATAGCCTAAATATCTTGTAGCAAATTTGGCTGCCTCTCCATTTGAAACTATTGAATTTGGAGCCTTCTCTTCTTTTTTTATTATCCCATTCTGTACTAGCATATCATAAAATTCATCATCAGTATTATAACTATTTCTTACTGGTGAATATAAGTACTTAAAGAAATCAATTTGAGTTATATTATTGTCAGGATTAAATTTTCCTTGATTAATATAATACCCATTGTCT
The DNA here is from genome assembly GCF_000340885.1 of Clostridium saccharoperbutylacetonicum N1-4(HMT). NCBI lineage: Bacteria > Bacillati > Bacillota > Clostridia > Eubacteriales > Clostridiaceae > Clostridium > Clostridium saccharoperbutylacetonicum. The sequence continues at coordinate 5,791,365 of NC_020291.1, forward strand.
AAAAGTTCCTTAACAATTTTTTCAGACCAATGTCCTTTTATATCTGTATATTCTGGTAACTTATTTTCTTTATAAGCTTTTCCAGTGTAGTCCAACCTTACTCCACTTATAGGATCAATAATAATTTCTCCATTATTATCTTTAAAATTATAAACTAAACCAATTATGTTCTTATCTAATCTTGCATACTCTAATTGAAACCCTTCTAATTGTTTAAATATACTAAAAGCTGCTTCTTTATTCATTGCTTGATTAACATCTGGGAATGACACATTGTCATACCATCTATTATTATATCCAATTACTTTTCCACTAGCATTATCTACTTCAACATTTAGGGAATTATTTGAAAACTCAATTCCATTTACTTGACGCATATAATTAAAGGAAAAAGTTTTTTCTTCATTAGTCGTAGCAATTTTCAATATAGGTTCTTTTATATCTTCTAATTTTGTTTGATTAAATTTATCACTTACATTTTTTCTTAAGAAAGCTTCTGCTGTATTTTGTCCTTGTGCTTTAGATATTTTATTTCCTTTAACATTATTGTCTTTGTAATAACTAAAATTTATTATTTCTCCTGATTTTGCATCAACTTCTCCATACGCTCCATCAATAGAGATATTCCATATATATTTATCATTAATAATATCTTTATTTAAAGATGCATCTTTAAATTTCATATCAGAAGTGACTATATCAAATGTTTCTCTAAGAATATTTTCAGCCTTTTCTTTTGTAATAAGATTTCTCACACTATTAACTGCATCAATTTCTTCCTTAGTTAATTCTGGTTTTGATTGAACTACACTTTTATCTGCAGTTACGCCATTTGCAAGATCTTTCATATTATAAATCGGATCATCTTTATAAAGAGATACAACTTGTCCTGTTTTTCCATCAATAGCCTTATTCTTATTTTCATTAATAGAATAACCTGCAAATATATTCATTTTATTTTTACTATAATCATAATAAGAATAATATTTTAACTTAACTCCTAATTTTTCAACATACCCTTTTTCTGCCTCAGAAATTTGAATAATTCCATCTTTATTTGGGTATTGAATTCCTCTTCCTTCAGGAGTTCCTCCATTATACGAAGTTACTTCGCCAGTATATTTATTTACCCCTATGTTTACATTAACAAAATTAACTGGTACTTCATTTACAAATCTTTGATACTTGAAATAATACTCTTCATTTGAATATGTATTTGAATCATCTTCAACTTTTTTCATTTGGCTTGAATAATTAGGAACTACTTTATTTAAAAATTCTTCTGCGGAAGCTTGTGCTTTCTCCTTTGTAACTTTAGCTAACCCATTAGAGTTTTCATTGTCATTGTATCTATTATATTCATATAAAAACCCATCTTCATCAACAGATGCCGATATAAAATCACTTTTATCTTCTTTTTGCTTCCAATTCAACCTCCAAACTCTAACTTTACCATTACTTGTATCACGTTCCTCTGAACTACTTCTGAAATCCGTATAATTATCAGGAACAGTAATTACATTTTTTGCTGCAACAATTGCCTTTTCTAATCCTTTTCCATCTTCCTCAGCAGCAAATGTAGGCAAGGAAATTGTTGATAATAATAAACAAACTATCAAAAATAAATTAATAATTCTTTTCTTTTTCATAAATAACCTCATTCCTTTCAATCTATCATTATTTATATTTAAATTTATTATCTTTCTATATACAATACAATCCAACTTAAGAAAATGTTGCACAAAATCAAAAATATTTTTCATATCTTCATTTTATCTTATTTCATTTCATTAGAAAATTAAAAATTGCAATATTTTTACTATAACATTAGATGATAAATATATTGCAAAAAAATAAAGCTAATAATTAATTACTAGCCTTATTTTTTAATAATTTAAATTGCCATAATATCTGTTTCATTAATTTTTTCTTCTGATGTAATTATTTTTTGATTATTTCTAATCTTTAATAATGATATACAAACTACTCTAACCAATATATTACTAAATAATATGTCTCTTTTTTTATCACCAATATTATTTTTATAAATCATATGCATATCTTCAATATAATTTATAATTTCCTTTGTAGATTTTAACTCAACGTTTATTTCATTCTTACATTCATCCCAAATCTTTGGAAGCTTACTCCATAACAACATCCTTTGAGACTGTTCATATAACTCGTGACAAATAATATTTTTCTTAAACACTTCATTATGAGGAAGAGTAAAAAAATCGCAGAGGTAATGCGTTAATATTCCTAGTTTAATTGATAAATTTATATTTATTTTCCCTCTATTATAAATAATTTCATCTATCATATTTAAAACAATATTCCAATCTCTACTTTTTCTATGAGCTGTCCTTCTATATTTAAAACTCAAATCAGGTAATATACTCCCATAAACAAAAGATATTGTATCAATCATAGAATATCCTTTACTTATTAGTTCCTTCCCTAAGGTATAACCTATTTTTCCATGAAGTAAAGTATCCATATTATTCACTCCTACTATTTTTATTTAATTATAAAATAGTCAGGTTAAATCTTTATTACTTCCATGTTATTTTTTGTTAATGTTCTCTTTTTCTCATGTTCATATATTCTTCTAAAGAGATGTTTCCATAGTCCTTTAAAGCTTTAATAAGTTCATCCTCATGAATTATTCCAACTAACTCCATATCATCATTCAACACATAAAAACTATTGAATTTATTCTTATCAACTAAAGTTAATACATTTACTAAACCTTTTTTGTAATATACAGAAATAGATTTATTTTCTATGTAGTTACGTTTCTTTAACTTTCTTACTTTCCTTATTATATCTCCCATTATTATATACATAGTTTTTTCTCTTTCTATAAAGGTTGCATATGTTATTAATATTACTGCAAGAAATAAGCTTAAGTTTACCTTATGTAATAGAATAATTGTTATTATAAATATTACAGAGAATACTATTGAAATGACAAAGCTAAAAATTTCAGTAATTTTTTTTGACTTCTTATACAAAAATCTTTTTGATAATAATATTTCACACAATCTAGCTCCATCTAATGGATAAGCCGGCAGTAAGTTAAATAAACCTAAACATAAATTAATCATTATACTATTACTAATAAAATCATAGTTAAAATACTCACTTAAAAAAGCCAAAACAATAGCCATAAAAATATTAAAAAAAGGTCCAGCTGCATATAGAATTATTTTTTTACTTTCATTTAGTTCATCAATATCAATTAATTCAGCTTTTGCACCAAAGATGCTAATATAAAAATTATTGAACTTACATCCAAAATTATTAGCAACTATTATATGTGTAAATTCATGCAATATAACCCATAAAAAACTTAAAAGGATATTAACTTTAAAATCTCCAAGCCACATAAATATTGAGATTTCTATAATAACTACAAAATACCATCTTTTCATTTTCAACCCCTATAATATTGCTATAAAAATATTTTGCAATATAAAAACAAAAAATGGAAAACATAAATATATAATAGTGTACAAAATTATGTATAATCTTACTATAATAGATTATTGATTTTGCATAGTACTACTTGTTTTTATATATTCCATAAATTTATATGCTTGTGTTTTTATATATTCTAGTTTTAAATCTGTTCCTTTTATATTTCCGATTTTAATTTCATTAATTGTATTTACACAATCAGTATAGTTAATATTATAATTTAATGCATGCTTACATTTAGTATGCATTTCTTTAATTTGATCAGTTTGAATATATTTTAATCCTGTAAAGAAAATTAATATTATTGTTGCTCCAGTTACTTCCTTAATTATTCTCTTCATTAAATACTCTACAATTTTATCTCGATTTTTAAAGTTAAAGCCATACTTTGAATTATCAGAACTAACGCTTTTCTTTCTAAATATTGAATATTTCTTTATATCATTTTTACCTTTTGATTCATTATTTATATTTCTATAATATTCCTCATACGCTGATCTATACGCACTCATAATACATTCCTCCAAATTCATTATTATTAAATTATATTTAATATTAAATAAAATTATGAAGATAAAATTTTAATAAGTATATTAATAATATAATTTTCATTGTATATTTACTTCTAAAAAATACCCTTTTGCTTTTATTACAATTATAATTATGTAATAATCAACAAAAGAGTATTTATATTATTTTAGAAATTTATTTTTTTACGTCTCATTCCAACATTTACAACCATTGCTACTGAAGCCACTGTTGAAACTAATGAACTTCCTCCATAACTCACAAGGGGTAATGTTATTCCTGTAATAGGAACCAATCCTATTGTCATCCCAATATTTTGTAATATAGCAAATAGAAAATATGAAATTATCCCTACACATATAACAGAACCAAATATATCCTTTGAAGTTCTTGCTATGGAAATCATTTTATATATTAAGAATCCATAAAGAACTAATAATAAAACAGCCCCTAAAAATCCCCATTGGTCAGCAATAGCTGCAAAGATAAAATCAGTCCAAACTTCTGGTACATTCTGTGCTGCATAAGTAGAAACTCCATTTTCTGCTAATGATGGAGTACTTCCCAAGACTCCTCCCGAGCCAATTGCAATTAGTGATTGATTTAAATGATAAGTTGATGCATCATCAACCGATGGATTCAAAAATGCAGTAAATCTTGCTTTTTGATAGTGTTCTATCAAACCTGAATTCCATACTAATACTATTCCTAAAACCAGACACATTAAACCACCAGCTATAATTCTTATATCAAAACCCATAGTATAAAAAATCCCTAAAACTATAAAGAAACATACCATACTCATTCCCATATCTGGTTGGACTACGATAAAGGCTACTGGAACTATACAATAAAATGCTAGTATAAAAAAGTTTTTAACATCATTTATTTTTCCATCCATCTCATCTAACTTCTTAGCCAGCATAAGAATAATTGCAAATTTCGCAAATTCTGATGGTTGGATATTACAAAATCCAAGACTAATCCATCCTCTTGCACCTTTTATAACTACTCCAATCCCTGGAATTCTTGTCAATATAAGAAGGACTACAACGCCCCAATATATTATAGGCACATAATTGAATATTATAGTGTAATCTACTACCATAAAAATATAGAATACAACAATAGATACTACAATCCAAAAAAATTGTGCTTTTGCATAAAATTGTCCATACTGTCCTTTTGTACATAAGTAAATATTCAACGTACCATATAAAATTAAAAGAATTAAGGAAAATAGTAAAGTCTTATCCATTTCCTTAATTAATCTTGAATCTAACCTCAATAATCTAAACAATATTTCACCTCCAAGTTACTAAAAAATATATTTCAAACTAAATATATTTTCATACCTTAATTCCTATTAATTATACATTATTATATCTATATTCTCCACACTAATTAGAACCAGTAAATAAAACATAATAAATTTGTAATAATTTTTAAATACTTTTCCATTGTTATCTTTTAAATAACTATATTGAATTACAAAAATATAATAAGCATTATACTAAAGAACAAAACTTGTTCTTCCTTAGTATGATGCTTATTATATTAGATATTAAGAATTATCTTATCTTCCTCGTATATTTCTAATAGGAATATTAGCTACTAATGCAGAAGAGTTTGCCCCTTCTTCATCTCCACTTTTATTTACAGATATCTCAACATCATCAACTTGTATATCAATATATTTAGATATTACTTCTAAAATTTCTTCCTTTATCTTGCTAATAATCTCTGGAGCAATTTCTCCCCTATCATGTATTAGAATCAACTTTAATCTATCTTTTGCAACTTCTTTAGGCGTTGGTTTATTATTAAAATTCTTAAAAAAACCCATCTTTACTTCCCCCTCTAATTGCGCTTAAATAGCTTCTTTAAAGAGCTAAAAAAACCTTGTTGCTCTTCAATATGTAAATTCATAAGCGGCACTTCTTCTCCAGTTATTCTTCTAGCAATATTTTTAAACGCTTGTCCAGCAAATGCGCCTTCTTCTAATACAATAGGTTCACCTTTATTTGTTGAAATAGTGATATTTCTATCATCAGGTACAACTCCTAATAATTCTATTGAAAGAGTTTCAATGATATCAGAAACATCAAGCATATCACCATTTTTAGTCATTTCATAATTTAATCTGTTAACTACAACTGCATGATCGTCTAATCCCTTTGCATCAAGCTTCCCAATAACTCTGTCTGCATCTCTAACAGATGTAATTTCAGGGTTTACTACAATAATTGCTTTATCTGCTCCAATTACTGCATTTTCAAAACCTTGTTCAATTCCAGCTGGCGAATCAATTAATACATAATCAAATTCTTCTTTAAGTTCCTTAACTATCTTTAACATTTCTTGAGGACTTATATCATCTTTATCCTTTGTTTGTGCTGTAGGTAAAAGAAATAAATTTGAGAACCTCTTATCTTTTATAAGACCTTGCTTTAATCTACATCTTCCTTCTATAACATCGATAATTGTATATACAATTCTATTTTCTAATCCTAATAATACATCTAAATTTCTAAGACCTGTATCTCCATCAATAACAACTACTTTTTTCCCTAATGAAGCTAAAGCAGTTCCAATATTAGCAGTAGTGGTTGTTTTTCCAACTCCACCTTTGCCTGATGTTATTACTATAGATACTCCCATAAAAAAACTCCCTTCAACATTCTTATATATATTTATTTGGTAGATATGGTTCAACTATTATAAACCCATCTTTTATTTTTGCTAATTCTGGATACTTGGGTTTTTCAATATCATCTGGTGATATTGCTATAACATCTGCAATTTTCAATATTTCTGGCTGTAATAAAAATGCTGCAATTACTGCTTTGGTATTTCCGTTAGCTCCTGCAATTACTTTTCCTCGTATACGCCCTAAAACAATTACATTTCCTGTAGCATACACTTCCGCACCACTATTTATGTCTCCAATTATAACTATATTTCCATTATAATTTATACATTCGCCACCTCTAACCGTCTTCCGTATAAATTTTGTTTTTCCTTCATATACACCTGAAAATATTTTAGTTTCTTTTTTCGATGCTTGTTCACTTTCTATTTCTTTTTCAATATCTTCTAGCACGATATCTTTTAACTCTATTTCTGTTAATAAAGTTTCCTTAAGAGTTTCCACTTGCTTTTTATTAATAGACTTTAAATCTATTCTTAAAACCAATGTTGTATCTTTATAAAAATGTTTTCCTTTTGAAAGCTTTTTTATGAGCAGTAAAAGCATATCTTCAAAACAAGCAAAGCTATTCATATGAATAGTAGTATTTATTCCATCTTTATTACCTTTTATTAAAACTCCATCATTATTATACATTGATGACCTCCAACGAATTTTGCAGGTTAAAATAGTTAAATCTTTTGCAAATAGCAACCTCCTTAAAATTATATCATTTAAATAACTATTTTTGTATATATGTTTCAATTATTTTTGAGTAAATTTAATAAAATTACACAAAAAAGTTTATTATTCTATAAATATACTGAATTATAAATATACATTTTAATTTTTTATACTATAACTTTAACGTAATCCATTATATCAATTGTATCTTCTGTAACTTCACAGTCTAAGGCAAGTATGTGAACACCCTTTTCCTTAGCTTCTTTTAATGCATCTGCAAATTCTTTATGTGTTTCTGCATTTGGCTCAAAATGCACTACATCTTTCATTTGTATTACAAATATTATGTAAGCCTCAAAACCTTCCTTTATGCTTTCACAAAGTTCCTTTATGTGCTTAACACCTCTTTCAGTAGGTGCATCTGGAAATTTTACAATTCCTTCATTCTCAAGGGTTACGCCTTTTACTTCTATAAATGCTCTTCCTTTTTTGGTTTCAATGTAAAAGTCAAATCTAGAACTACCGTATTTTGTTTCCGGTTTAATTAAAGTAACCTCTGTAAATAAATTACCTTTTAATAACCATTCATGAATAACTTTATTAGTAACTTGTGAATCCATATTAATTATTCTATTTCCCTTTCTGACCGCAATAAGTGAAAATTTTGTTTTTCTTCTTGGATTTTCGTTCTTTTCTACAAAAACTTCCACATTAGGAATCAATAGTTCTTTACATCTACCTGTGTTTTTAACATGACATACTTCTATGCATCCATCAATTTCTATGTATGCTATAAATCGATTAGGTCTTGATATAAATTTTCCTTTAAAAATATTACTATATTTCATTTTCCACCTCTTAATAATATGAAAATATCTCTATTAGGATCAAACAAACAATTTTCAATCATTCTTATTCCTAATAGAGATATTTTTATTTTTAATAATTAGATTACTTTTAATTTGTCTTGGTGTTTGCTGATGCACTTCCTGTACTAGCATTACTTTGTTGCGATGTAGCAGCCGTTTTATTATATGGATTATCAACAACATACTTCTTAAACGACTCTGATTTGGAAGCATAGTTAGGATCTTTTTGTAGTAATCTATCCTTAAAATAAGCTTCATAAACTGCTTTAACTGCTGAAGCAATATTACTTCCATGTCCACCATCAAACACAACTGCAACTACTGCTATTTCAGGTTCACTGTTTCCATCTGCTGGAGCATAACTTACATAAGTTGCATAAGGATCTCTTCCAAAGTCCCTTTGATCTGTTGAAACATCGGCTGTACCAGTTTTACCTGCAGTCTTTATTGGGAATGTTCCAAAAACAGTACTTGCTGTACCACCTTCTTCACTATTAACAGCTGTCATTCCTTCCTCTACTGCTTTCCTTGTACTTGGTGACATTTGAACTTTATTTAATACTTCTGGTTTAAAATCCTGCACTACATTTCCATTAGTATCAGTAATCTTATCAACTAAATGAAGTTTATATCTTGTTCCTCCATTCGCAAATGTTGATATGTATGATACCAATTGTAATGGAGTAAAGTTATTCATCCCTTGGCCTATAGATGCATAAACAATCTGCGCCGGTGATTTTATTGCACCAACTTCATCATTAATTGTAAATTGTGCTATTACTTCTGTAATAGTAGAAGCCTGTGATTCTAAGTTTACCTTTTTTCCTGTTCTTGCTTCATAATCAGCAACATTTTGTTTATACTTATCAGAATTATTCATTATATTTAAAACATCACCTTTGATGCTTTTTATGAATTCCTCATGAGTTTGTATAGAATTATCATCTGTACCAACTTTGCTTAAATTCTCCGCAATCTTATCTTTTATAGCTTTTTTGGATTTTTCAACTTCCTTATTATCACTATCTGATATTCTTATATCAAATGGCACAAATGTATTTCCATAATACTCACAATCTTTCTCTAAAATTTGTACTAAATTGAGTTTAGAATAAGATATCTGAAGTTCTTTCCATGATTTAAAGTTATATGTTTGCCCAAAACTTTCTCCTATTTCTATACCTGTTGAGCCCTTTTGATTGGTGTTTGGATCATACCCCAATCCAAATTTCCAAGCATATTTTGCAAGAGAATCTAATGCTGTAGTATAATTACTTTTCCCTCCTGCATTTGTAAACATTCTTGTGGCAGTTTCATAAAAATAAAAGTTTATAGATTGAGCAATAGCTCTTGTTAATGTTGTTGGTCCAGTTGGACCTTCTAATCCCTTTGGACCAAATGCTGTACCGAATATTTCTGGATGTATTTTAAATTCACCAACATCATTTATAACTGAATCTGGAGTAATTGCCCCTGATTCAAGTCCCGCAATAGCCGTTAAAGGCTTAAAAGTAGATCCTGGTGGAATCTGTGACATAGTTGCATAATTATAAGTAGGCTTTGGATACAAATCGTGTATGTCACTCCAATTTCCATTTGAATCCTTGAATAATTCATCAACACTTTTACTTAATCCCATTCTTTTTACATATTCTTTTCCAAAAGCTTCATAGTCTGGCTTAAAAAATTGATTTCTCTGCTCAGATGTCATCTGTCCAGGAACTGCAAACAAATTAGGATCAAAGTTAGGGTAACTTACTAAAGCTACTATTCTTCCAGTTTTAACTTCAACTGCAACTAAAGCTCCTCTAGTTGCATTTAAAAAGCTATGATTATCTAAATCACTTCTAGTATTATTTCTTATATTTTGAATTCCATCAGCTAAAGCTTGTTCTGCTGCATATTGGACATCTCTATCTATAGTAAGATGAACATCATTCCCTGGTGAAGGCTCCAATTCAAATAAAGTTTGTGTTTTACGTCCTTGTGAATTAACCTTAATTGTTGATCCACCTTTAACTCCCTTTAATTGTTCTTCAAACGCTGATTCTATACCTGACTGTCCAATTAAATCTGATGAAACATCATATCCTTTAAGTTCATACTTTTCTTTTTGAGTATCACTAATTGAAGATACATAGCCTAAAACTGCTGAAGCCAAATTCTTATATGGATAATCTCTTATTGGTGATAAACTCACATTTATTCCAGATAAATCAAATTGTTTTTGCATAACAATTAACGAAGTATCCTTCTTAATATTCCCTGCTATAGTTACTGATCGATATCCTTTAACACTTTGAATTTTTATAGCATCCTTCACGACCATATATCTTCTAATATCATTCAAGGAATATCCTTGCTTAATAATTTCTTCTGTTAATTCCTTGTCAGACATATTAGCATATATCTTAACCTTATTTTTATCATTATAATTTGGATCCACAAGTTGAATCATATTATATGCTCTTACTAAAAAATAAAATGAATCTTCTGGCGTGATTTTCATTAATTCCTGATCTAACTGAGCATTTTGAGCATCTGATAATTCTTCAACATTTTTAAAAAGCTTGTTTTTTAAGGAATCATTTAATCCTCTATCTTTTTTGAATCTTAATTCCTCAGCATTTTGAGACTCCTTACTATTGCTTGAATATTCAAAATATATATTATTATTACTATCTATTTTTAATGGCAATGTATCTTGAACTGTTTCATTATTTTCATCCAATATTTTAAATAGTTCTTTCATAGTTTCATAAAAATGTTTATCTGCATCTTCTGTCTTTGTATAGGTAATAGTATATGTCTGTCTACTAGTTGCTAAAATATTTCCCTTATCGTCATATATTTTCCCTCTTGGAGCTTTATCTGCAATAAATCTTGTTGATGTTACATCAGCTCTTTCCTTATATTCCTGATAATTATATACTTGAAGATATACTAATTTTAATATTATGGCTGTAAATATAACCCCCATAATAATACACAAAACAGTATATCGCGAAGTTTTCTTTTTCTTTTTCTTTATTGGTTTACTTACTATCATTTAAACCTCCACCTTTGTTTTGTATATTCATCATCATATATCTTAATAACAAGCCTATATACAAAAAACATCACTACTGCATTGTAAATTCCCATAATAATACTTTTAGACAAATCAACTTCCATATTTAGCAAGTGAAATATTGCAAAAATAGCTGTGTATTTTATTATTGTAATGAAAAAGGTCAAAATGACAGGTATTAACCTTTTGTTTTTTATTATTCCAGCTCCAATTATACTAGCTAAAAGACATAATAATAAATTTACTAATGAATTTACTCCAAATCCATTGAAAAAGAAAATGTCCTGCAACACTCCACTAACAACACCAATAAAAACTGCTTTCTCTTTTTTATTAATCAGCGAAAATGCTATAGCAAAGGTAAATAATAAACTAGGGTAAGCACCTTTTATTGAAAAAAACGGAACTAATGAATTATCTAATATAACTAATCCTATAGAAACTAAAATAATAATTAATTTTTCCATTTAAAAACCTCTAATTATATTTAATTTCTCTCGTATCTTTTGGAGAGACAATAAATAATTCTTGTAATTTATTAAAATCTACATATGGCTTCACAATTGCATTTTTCATAACTCTAACTTTATCTTCTTCTACAGAAATCACTTCTCCAATTCTAATTTTCTTTGGATAAAGCATTCCTACACCAGAAGTAAGTATCACGTCACCTTCCTTTACATCAGAATCCATTGGAAGATCATATACTTTTGCTAAGTTTTTATTTTGTCCATCATTAAAGCCTTTAATATAACCTGTAGCCTCACTAGTTCTTTCAACCATAACACTTACAGCTAAATTTTCATTAATCAATGGTTGTATTATACTCCAGTTACTATCTACACTTGTCACTTGTCCAACTAATCCTTGTGCAGCTATAACAACCATACCTTTTTGGATATTATCATTTTTTCCTTTATTAATTATATAACCATCCAAAAAGCTACCACCACTATGACCTATAATATTACACGCAATATAGTTATAGTTTTTGTTATCTTCTTCAAAATTAAGTACTTGTCTTAACCTCTCATTTTCATCTTTTAAGTCTGAATAAGTGGCTAATTTATCTTCAAGTTCTTGATTCTTATTAATCAATTCTTTATTTTGTGCTTTAACCTCAGAAAAATTCAAAAAGAAATCTAATGTTTCTTTAATTCTATTAGTTCCTTGATATAAAAGACTTTGTACAGGGTTTAAAGTACTACCGGCACCACTTTCAATAATACTTCGATTATCTCGCTTAACAGTATACACTATTAATCCTAAAAAGCTAACTGACAGTACCACAATAGTTACTGCCAGTTTATTTCTAAGAAGCCTCATAAATTAACCTCTTTGATCCCTACTAATTTTATCAAAATCTTCTAGTGCCTTCCCTGCTCCAAGTACTACGCAATCAAGAGGTGCCTCTGCAATATGTACAGGCATATTTGTTTCTCTATTAATTAATACATCTAAGCCTCTTAGGTAAGCACCGCCACCAGCAAGCATTATTCCTTTTTCCATAATATCTGCTGCTAGTTCAGGTGGTGTCTTTTCTAATGTAGTTTTAATCGATTCTATAATAGCATATACCGGTTCTTTTAATGCCTCTCTAACTTGAGTTTCAGAAATTTCAACAATCTTTGGAAGTCCTGTAATCATATCTCTTCCTTTGATTTCCATAACCATTTCTTCATCAGAAGTTTTGTAAGCTGATCCAATTTCCATCTTAACTTGTTCAGCTGTTCTTTCTCCCACCATTAAGTTAAATTCTTTTTTAACATATGATATTATTGATTGATCCAATTCATCTCCTGCTACTCTAAGAGATTTACTAGTTACAATTCCTCCTAAAGAAATAACAGCTACTTCTGTAGTTCCTCCACCAATATCAACTATCATACTTCCTGTTGGTTCACTTACTGGAAGCCCTGCCCCAATTGCTGCTGCCATTGGCTCTTCCATTAATATTACATCTCTAGCTCCAGAAAGCTTTGTTGCTTCTTCAATTGCTCTCTTTTCTACTTCAGTAACTCCTGATGGATAGCAAACTATTATTCTTGGGTTCTTAAATGCATTTTTAGTTGACACCTTATCTATTAAGCTCTTCATCATTGTTTGAGCTACATCAAAATCTGCTATTACTCCATCTTTTAATGGTCTTATAGCTACAATATTTCCTGGGGTTCTACCAATCATAAGTTTTGCTTCTGATCCAACTGCTAATGTTTTTTTAGTCATGTTGTTCATTGCAACAACAGATGGTTCTCTTAAAACTATACCTTTACCTTTTACAAATACTAAGGTATTAGCAGTACCTAAATCTATCCCCATATCTTTTCCTGATCCAAAAAATCCCATTTGTTTTTCCCCTTCCGATTTATATTAGTCCTCTTTCTTTAAGACTAACAAATTTATTATTTCCTATTATAATATGGTCTATTAATTTTATTCCTATGATATTTCCACATTCTCTAATTCTTAATGTAATATCTATATCTTCCTTACTAGGCGTTGGATCGCCTGATGGATGGTTATGACATATTATTAAAGAAGCACTATTTCTATTTATTGCTTCCTTAAAAATTTCCCTTGGATGAATTATAGAAGTATTTAAACTTCCCTTGAATACATCCTTTACTCTAATAATCGTGTTTTTTGTACTTAATAATACAACTTTTAAAACTTCTTGATTAAGCGAGTTCATTTCTCCCATAAGAAGACTTGCTAAATCCTTTGGTGAAGTTATCTTTATATCTCTTTTTGCTGCTTTTAATGTTTTAAATCTTTTAAAGAGCTCAGATAATGCTAAAATCTGTGACGCTTTTCCATCTTTAATCCCTTTAATAGATATTATATCTTTTAGGTTTGCACTTAAAATCCCATCAAGTCCTTCTAATTCTGATAAAAGTCTATTGCTAAGTTCTAGTACATTCTCTCCTTGAGTTCCAGTTCTAAGTATAAGTGCCAATAACTCCGAATTAGTTAAGCTATCTGCCCCATAGGTTAATAACTTTTCTTTAGGTCTCTCATTTTGTGGTATATCCTTAATCTTAAGGCTATTATCCATATAATATAATCCCTCCACATATATGATATCCCTACTCCCTCAAATATCAATATACCTCTTTAAGCATACATTTTAATTTACTTAGTGGAAGACCAACAACATTATAATAACATCCTTTTATTTCTTCAACAAATATTCCGCCTACACCCTGAATTCCATAAGCCCCTGCTTTATCTAGTGGCTCTCCTGTTTTTATGTATTCAAGTATTTCATCATCATTTATTGTTGAAAAAGTCACTTCTGTAGACAAACTCTCTTGTTTAATTTTATTAGTGGTTGTATTAATTACAACAATTCCAGAATAGACCAGATGTTTCCTGCCTTGGAGCGCCTTTATCATATAAAATGCATCTTCCTCGTCTTTAGGTTTTCCAAGTATCCTATTGTCTAAAGTAACTATAGTATCTGCTGATATTATTATTGCATTGTCACCTATTTTTTTCTTTACATCAAGTGCTTTTCCCAATGCTATCTCTTTAACATATCTATCTATAGACCCCTCAAAAGGAACTTGGCTTTCATCAAACTCACTAACAATTATATCAAAATTCTTAACTAATCTTCCTAAAAGTTCTTGTCTTCTTTCTGAAGCAGAAGCTAATACTATTTTCATATGCTCACATCCTAAAATAAAGAATCTATATGTTGTAACAATGAATTTTAAATTATAAACCTAAAATCAAAACTCAATTTTATTACTTATGTAAAAAAGAAATCACAACATATTATAATATATATAATTGACAAATTATATATATTATAGACATGTTAATTATTTAACCAAAAACATTTAATCAACAAAAGTATAGAAATGAATATATTCATCATTTCTATACCATATAGTTTATCATCTAAGATGTTCTTAAACAAGTCTGTAATAACAAGTTCTGTTTTTTTTTATATAAATGTAATTTTGTCGTAATAATTTAATACTTTTTCTTAGTTTTTTATTAATTTATATAACCCTTGCATATTTGAACTATTATTTGTTCTATCTATTTCATCAGGCAGATTATTTATATATTTATCTAAATCATCAAGTTTTTTAGTTTTAGTTGCACTATCATCATTTATAATTTTATCGGACCAAGTTTTAAATTCTTTTGTTTTTATGCTCTTAACTTCATTATCTTGGAATTTATTTATAATTTCTAAGAAACCATCTACGATTTCAATTATCTTTTTGTTTTCTATATTATCATTTGAAATATTCAAATCAATTTTTGCCACATCGATTTTCTTTTGTTTAAATTCATCGATTTTCTTTATTCCATCTTCTTCTGTATATAATCCTGCCATTACTCTATATTTACCATCATCCTCTACAATAAATGGCTGACAATACTTAGTTAATGAATTTATTAACTCTTT
Source organism: Clostridium saccharoperbutylacetonicum N1-4(HMT) (assembly GCF_000340885.1). Classification (NCBI taxonomy): domain Bacteria; kingdom Bacillati; phylum Bacillota; class Clostridia; order Eubacteriales; family Clostridiaceae; genus Clostridium; species Clostridium saccharoperbutylacetonicum. Next base: position 5,807,114 of record NC_020291.1, read on the forward strand.
AGCATTTTCTTCCTTAGTATAATAACCACATTGTAACGCTATAACGTTTTGAATTTTACCATCATTATCTGATACACTTGTTTGCATCAAGTTGTTCCCATTAATACTTTGTAATTCTTTTCCAGCAAAAATTAGATTACTTACATATACCCCGCCCCCTAAAGACATTACTACAATAACAACAACGCTACATATAAATTTTAACCTGCCTGATTTTTTGTACTCATATCTTGTGTATCTCATAATATTCCCCTTTCCTATTTTTTTAAACTTTCACATTAATTTATTGAATGTGATTTTAAGTTCCATTTTATCCTTATAGATATCCAATTTAATAATCAAACTTACAAATGGAATATACATGAGTCATTGAGAAATTATAGCCGTAACACTACACTAGAAATCATATACATTTTTCTGGAAGCAGGCATGTGAAATTGAGCTATTGAAGGTTGTTAGTGGAAGGTTGTTCCATTTTCGGCTTGTCATAAATTTACTTTAGGAACATGCAGAAATGGGTGCAACCTTCCACTTAGAACCTTCCAGCGAAAATTTCACTAGTCCTGTGGAAGATAAATGTATCTGATTTCGGTAATTCTTGCATAAGTCTAATTCTCGCTTTGGATATCTATATCTAATAAATATTAAGTTATCTACAAATTGCAGATTATAAGTCATTATATGAATTCTAATAAAAATTCATATAATTATATTTATTATGTTAATTGCCAATATATGAGTTATGTTAAATAATTCATAGTATTTATAATAAAGTTTATAGATTTCTCATATTCTTCTTAAAATAAAAAAAGCAAGCCTTAATTAATAAGACTTGCCTATAATAACTTTAAAATATTTCTACTTAACTATCCTTCTTGCCGTTGCATATCTTTGAGAATAATATCCATCACTCAATGAACTTATCATAACTGGTTTTCCAGTTCTTGGTGCATGTATAAACTCCCCATTTCCAATATAGATACCCACATGACTTATTGATCCTTCTGTATTAAAAAATATCAAATCTCCTGCCTTTAAATTATTTCTATCCACTTTTGTACCTTCATTTACTTGAGAGTATGTAGTACGTGATAGACCTATCCCAAATTTATTATATACATATTGAGTCAATCCAGAACAATCAAAGGCATTTGGTCCAGCAGCTCCATAAACATATGGCTTACCTATAAATTTAAATGCGTAATTAACAACTTCATTTCCTTTACTGACTGTTCCTCTTGAAATTTTATCATTATTATTAGTTTCTGCACCACCATCTGAAGGTGCTTGAATCACTTTATTTGTCTTAAGCTCACTTGTCTTAAGTATAATCCCTTTATTTGTTTTTAAAGTAGTATCAGCCTTTGCATTTTGAGTATTAATAAAACAAACTCCTGAAAAAACAATAGTTCCAATTATAAATCTTAGAAATAAATTTTTTTTAAATTCCATTTATATACCTCTCCATGATCTGATTTAATATGCCTAAGAAAACATTTTCATTCCTGATTTCATTACCTTAAATTTCAAAACATGTTTTTAGTATATTCATTAATTGGATTTAGGTCAAACTTTTTACACTTTTATATTTCTATTTACAATAAAATATCTTATTTTTACTTGATAATTCTCTAACAAGCTATCGTTTACATCAACTTAAGATTTCTATAGCCAAAATAGTCTAATTATTATAATTTCCATTTAATAATTAGACTATTTTACAAATAACTTAAAATTATCTGTTACTTTATTTCTTTAAGAACTTCTAAAACATATTCGTAACATCTACGAGCAGAAGATATACTTAAGTGTTCATCTGGAGTGTGAATATCAAAGATATCTGGCCCAAAGCTAATCATATCTAGATCTCCCAATCTCTCTTTTAATAATCCACATTCTAGTCCTGCATGAATAGCAACAACTTCTGCTTCTTTTCCATACATTCTCTTATATATTTCTTTACATACTTCTCTGATTTTTGAATCTGCTTTATATTCCCATTCTGGATATCCTCCATGAGTTGAGAATGTTCCTTCAAAAATTTCTGTCAATGACTTATTTTTTTCAATAAGTTCTTGCTTTAATGATGCCACTGAACTTCTAACAGCGCTATGATATTCTATAGTATCTTCTTTCGTTATTACAACTCCAAGATTTGTTGAACTTTCTACTAACCCCTCTATATCTGCACTCATTGTACTAATTCCATTAGGGTATAAATATGATAAATTGATTATCTTAGCTGTAGTATCATCTGATAATATTTTTTTGTTTTTTTCTTGAAAATCTGATAATTCCACTTTTAATTCCGAATCTCTTTTATGGAACTCTTGTTTTAAAATTCCAGCTATTTTTGAATTTACTTCGTATAATTGTTTTTCTTTTGATTGATCTACTGAAATTATTGCTGTTGCTTCTCTTGGGATTGCATTATCTTTTGCCCCTCCATTTAATGATATCAAATTAAAATCAACTTCTTTTGAAATTTCTTTTAATAATCTTCCCATTAACTTATTAGCGTTTCCTCTTTCAAGATGAATTTCGGCACCTGAATGACCACCCTTTAAGCCTTTAACCTCAATTTTATATTCTTTGGTATTTTCTTTTTTATTGATCCATTTTAGTGGTAATGTAGATTGCGTTCTAATTCCACCTGCACAACTAACCCAGAATTTCCCTTCATCTTCTGAATCAAGATTTAAAACAATTTTTCCATCAAGATGATCTCCTTTTAATGCATTAGCCCCTGTCATTCCAGTTTCTTCATCTGTTGTCACTAATATTTCAAGTGCTGGATGAGCTATTGTGCTATCTTCTAATATAGCCATTGCATAAGCTACAGCAATTCCATCATCTCCACCAAGTGTAGTTTCATCAGCATAAATATAATCATCTTTCACAATTAATTTTATTGGATCTTTCATAAAATCATGAACCTTATGGTTATTTTTTTCACATACCATATCCATATGCCCTTGAATAATTACAGTTGGTGCATTTTCATATCCTTTGGCTGCTGGTTTTTTTATAATTACATTTAATGCCTCATCTTGAAAACATTCTAAACCTAAATCCTTTGCAAAATTAATTAAATAGTCACTTATTTGCTTTTCATTCCCCGATCCTCTTGGTATTTTACTTATTTCATTAAAATGATAAAATATTCTTTCCTTTGTTAATTCCTCTAAAGTTTTCATTTTATACTCTTCCTTTCTACTATTTATGTGATAAAATATTATCATACATATCTTTTTTTAGTTTATCATAAAATACTGCTATATACTGCTATATTATGTATATTTTTATTATTTTATGATTTAAAATTTTTTCACACACTATATTATATAAAAAAAATAACAAGTCACAAATGCGATGTATATTTTTCCCAAACTAGTAATTGTGCTTATATTTAAAGTATACTTACAAAATATTGCGTAAAATAAACTTGTATAGTCTGTTATTATTTTTCTAAAAGTATGAACTAAAAGAATGATTTCTAAAATTTAATGTGAGGTGTTTATATGCAAAAAACTAAAATGATTTTTACAATTGGTCCAGCAAGTGATAATGAAGAAACATTAAGAAAGTTTATTGAAATTGGGATGAGTGCTGCAAGATTAAACTTTTCTCATGGTACACACGAAACACATAAAGAAAAAATCGAATTAATTCAACGTATTCGTAAGGATATGAATTCTGCTACAGCTATTGTCCTGGATATTAAAGGACCAAAGATTAGAACTCATAATTTCATTAATGATGGTGTAACGCTTAATGACGGAGATAATTTTGATTTCATTTGTGGCGAAGAAATACTTGGTGATGAAAAAAGATGTTCTATTTCATATGATATCCTTTATCAAGACATAAAGGTTGGTGGAAAGATTCTTGTCGATGATGGTTTATTAAAATTTAAAGTTACTGGTGTCGATGAAAAAACTATACATACAAAAGTTATTGTTGGTGGAATGATTAAAAATCATAAAGGTGTTAATGTCCCTAATGTTGTTATAAAATTGCCATCAATTACTGAAAAAGATATTGAAGATATTAAATTTGGATGTAAGATGGGTGTTGACTTTATAGCCGCTTCTTTCATAAGAAAAGCTAGCGATATCCTTGATGTAAAAAAAGTGCTTAAAGAAAATAATGGTGGGCATATCAAAGTTATAGCTAAAATAGAAAATCAAGAAGGCGTAGATAACATAGATTCTATAATCGAAGTTACCGATGCTGTAATGGTTGCTAGAGGAGATATGGGAGTTGAAATTCCAATTCAAAGAGTTCCTATAATCCAAAAAATGATCATAAAAAAATGTAATGAAGCTAATAAAGTTGTTATAACCGCAACTCAAATGCTTGATTCAATGATTAGAAATTCACTTCCAACAAGAGCTGAAGCAAGTGATATTTGTAATGCTATTTTTGATGGTACTGATGCAATAATGCTAAGTGGAGAAAGTGCTTCTGGTCTTTTCCCAATAGATGCTGCAAAAACAATGTCAAAAATTGCTCAAGAAGCTGAAGAATATTTAGATTATGACCACTTAACTTCAAGACTTAGAGAGCCATCTCTTAACGATTATGCTTCTGCAATAAGCTACTCAGCTTGTAGAACTGCAAATATGTTACATGCAAAAGCTATTGTTGCTGCAACTAAGAGTGGTGCAACTGCTAAAATTCTTTCAAGATATAGAGTTAAAGCTCCAATTATAGCTATAACACCATACGACCAAGTAAGAAGAAGCTTAAACTTAAGTTTTGGAATATGCCCTATGAAATGTGATATGTTTAATACAACAGATCAAATTTTAGAAGAAGCTAAGAATATATTACACGAATTAGGTATAACTCAACCTGGAGATGACATAATTGTAGCTGCTGGAATGCCAACAACTCATACTGGTGGAACTAATATGCTAAAGATAGAAAAGATCTAATTTATTTCATTAAATTATAATACCCAATGCACAATTGTGCATTGGGTATTCCAATTCTAATTTATTCAAATTTAAATCCTTTAAGCAAATCACCTAATGATGTTCCTGCTTCGTCTTCATCACTATCTATATAGTTCAAATATTCTTTACTACTTTCTATTGCATCTTTTATGCTTAAAGATATTCTCTTATCTTCTTTATTATAATTCAATACCTTTACCTTTACTTTTTGTCCAAGTTCCAATACATCTGAAGCTTTTGCTATATTTTCATTAGTAATTTCAGTAATATGAACTAACCCTTCTATACCATCAAATAATTCAACAAATGCTCCAAAATTAGTAAGGCGTGCAACTTTACCTTCGAATATTTCTCCTTCTTTAATATCGTTGCTATGTATTGTCCAAGGTTCTTTAGTTACGTCTTTTAATATTAAAGATAATTTTTGATTTTTTCTATCAACATTACCTATGAACACTTCGACATTATCACCTTCTTTAACTACATCTTCAGGTTTGTTTACCCTTTCCCATGATAAGTCTGAAATGTGAATTAAGCCTTCAACTCCACCAATATCTACAAAAGCTCCAAATTTAACTAATTTTTTAACAATACCAGTTTTCTTTTCGCCTTCCTTTAAACTTTCCCAAATAATTTTTTTATTTTTATTATATTCTTCTTCCTCGATTACTCTTCTTGACCCTACTATTTTATTGTTTCTAAGATCTAGTTCTGTTATTCTTATTTCTAATTCTTTTCCAACTAAAGTGTTAAGTTCAACTCTCTGTCTACCTGCAAGTGACCCTGGAATAAATATTCTTATATTTCCATAATAAGCAATTACTCCACCTTTAGTTTCTTCTTTAATTTTTACAGTAATATTTTTTTGATTTTTATAAAACTCTTCTATATCTTCTTTTTCTTTAATTTGTAGAGCTCTAACTAAAGAAAGCTCAACATAACCTTCTCCATCATTTGGAGATATTACATATACATCAATTTCATCATCTTTGCTAAGAACTTCCCTTGGATCTTTTCCATCCAATGATATTTCTTCCTTTGATATTAAACCATCAAAAGCATAGTTTATGTTAACAGATGCTTCCTTGTCATTAACATCTATTACTGTACCTTTTAAAATATCACCCATATTTAACTTCTTTACATCATATTCTTTTAAAAGTTCTTTCATGCTGTCTTGTACTTCTTCATTAAGCATTATATAATCACTCCTTAATTATGATTTATCTATTACAATATTAATCCAATAAAAACTTTTATACAATAGTTACTTATTCTTATTTCTATTCCCATTTCAAACTACTAAACTTGCTATTAAAATCAATTTTAATAATAAAAGTTATTAAATACCATTTAAAGCAATAGAAAATACTATTATTAAAGAGATAACTTAACCTATATTGAGCATATTCAATATAATCACATTTTTTAATCACTTTTAACCCAATTCCCATATTGTGTATGATGATTCTTTTTTATATAATAAATACATAATCTTTTAGGGGGCGATCACTATTCATAAGATTAACAAGAAATATGTATTAACTTTACTATTAACATTTATATTTACATTTTCAAGTTTACCAATTTATACACTACATATTACTAATATAAATCCATCTGATAGTACCACAGTATTTGCTAAATCTAGTGGTGGTAAATCGAGCTCTAGCAGCAGTAGTAAATCAAGTTCTAGCAGTTCAAAATCAAGTAGTGGATTTAGCTCCGGTTCCTTTAAAAGTTCGTCTGGCAGTTCTTCATCGAGTACAGACAAAGATTCCACTAGTTCTAAAAGTGCTGAAGGATTTAAATCTGGTAATTATTCAAATAGTAATAGCAGTAATAGTGATAACGCCTCTTCAAAATCAGATTCTAGCACTACATCAACAAGTGATGGTGCTTCAAAGGGCTTCCATAGTGGTTCATACTCAGCTACTGATAATGGTAATTCTTCAGGAGATTCTTCAAAATCTTCTAATTCTGCTAATAACAGCAGTAATAACACTCAAACATATAACAGCGGTGGTTATGGACATAGCTCATTTTGGCCATCCTTTGGATGGGGTGGTGGATACTATAGGCCATTTTATTTTGGATCACCATTAAGTTCATTAATTAATTCTTTAATTCTAGCTGGTATCTTTATATTAGCTATTATATTAATAAAAAAATACTTAAATAAAAGAAAATAATTTGTAAATTTTGGAGGTATTAATATGGGAATTTTCACAAGAATGTCAAACATGATCAAGGCAAAGGTTAACGATACATTAGATGAGATGGAGGATCCAGTTGAATTATTAGATCAAAAATTAAGAGATATGGATGAACAATTTAACAAAGCAAAATTAAGTTCAGCTCAAATTCTAGGCAACGTTCATGAAATTGAAAAAAAATTAGAGTTGGCTAAAAAAGAATCTGAAGATTATGATCAAAAAGTAAAATTAGCTTTAAGCAAAGGTAATGAAGATTTAGCTAAAAGAGCATTAGCAAAAAAAGTTGAAACAGATAAGAAAGTTTCTTCATTGCAAGCAAGCTATGATAATTCTAAAACTCAAGCTGAAACATTAAAAGCAAACCTTCGTGCTCTAGAAGAAGAAATTACAAAAACTAGGAACTATAGAGATGAAGCTGCAGCAAGATTTGCAAATGCAGAAGCTTCTCAAAAGGTCAATGAAGTTCTTGCAAATGTTCAAACAAAAAGTAACTCAATTCAAATCGACAGTATAGAAAGAAAAATTCAAAGAAAAGAATCTCTTGCACAAGGTTTGGGAGAATTAAGAGACTTAGATAATTTTGATAGTGAATTTGAAAAGTTAGATGAAGTTGATTTAGATCTTGAACTTGCAAAATACAAAACTAATAGCTAGGTTGTGATACGATGGACAATAAAGATATTGATTTTATTAATTCAGAAAGAAGACATTGGGGAAAAATATATACTGATATAGCTTATGCAATAAATGAAATATCCCCATTCCTTTCTGAAAAAGATTTAAATTCAAGAAAATATTTTTCAAAAGCTTCAGTTCTTCAGCAATACACTAAACTTTTAGATTCTGCTGAAGCTGATTGTAAAAAGAAATCGTTCTTTTCAATGTTTACTTCAAGCCCTTCAATTAGTCTTCTTCAAGATTATAAGACTAAAAATATGGAAACCTTTAATCAATTAGAAAAATGTTCAAGCTGTGAATGCTTAAGCTGTAGTTTTGAATGTAATTTCAAAAAATGCTCTGGCTGTAGAAAAGGTTCAAAGATTTACTCATGTGATAGAAAAAGAGTTAATGTGAGAAAGTTTGACAGTTACACAATTGATTTAACTAACAATGAAACTGGTCGTTCTTCAAGATATGAAGTATTAGCCATGGTAGAAGATTGTTCTTTAGACAACCTATACATCTTACTAGAAAACATGAATGATTCCAATGATAAACTAGTATTATACTATTATCCTGGAATTAAAGAAGATTCCTATGGTGAAATAACAGATCCTAATGAATTCGACTTTATAGTTGAAACTTATCAAAATTCATAACAGCCAAAATAAATAAACTATTGTTTTCCTATTTCATCGAAAACAATAGTTTATTCACTTCTAATACCATTATTGAATTTCTAAACTAGATTCTATAGTTTGTACATTTAGTCATCAGTATTTCTATTATCCTTCATCATACATTAAAAATTGTTGAACTTCTAAATGCTTCCTTCTTTCCATCTCATTAAAACAATAATTTATTATATCACTTCTTTTTATTATTCCTATAAAAGTTCCTTCATCATCTGTTACAGGTACAAAATTTTGACTTACTGCTAATGATATTAAACTTTCTATATTAGAGGTTATAGAAACAGATTTGTGATTTATTCTTCTTGGAATCTCCTTAACCTTAATAGATTCTGTATTCTTAAAATTTAAATTGTGCGTATTTTTTAATTTCCACAATAAATCACCTTCAGTTAGTGTTCCAACATACTTCCCTTCTCTGTCTATAATCGGTATTGCTGTATATCCATGGTGTTCCATTCTCTCCATAACCTGTCTCATTGTTGACTCTTGATTTTCGCATACGACTTCATGCTTAGGTGTAAGAAAAAAGGCTATATTCATAAATAAAATCCTTTCCTTAATTGTATTCATTTGATTTTTGTTTATAAATCTATTTTATCATACTTCAAATAAAAATTCTCCAGGTAAACCATTGCTTATTAGTAAATATTCGTTTATTCGGCTTTTAACTTCTGCTATTCTCTAATTTATAAATGTAATCTAGATATTTCTCATTTTTTAAAATACTATTAACCTCACAATACCCTTCTTCTCCCTGAAGAGTTTTTTTAACTATAACTTCGCATAAAATATTACTTTTACACTTTGGACATGTACCTACCGCTGCAAATCTCCAATTTAAAAGTTTTATTTCTGTTTCTAGTTCAATTTTCTTTCCGCACTTAGGACATTTTAACATTAGTTTTTCCTCTTCAATTTTTACATCTTCTAAATTTGATAAATGTATAGCTGGCATATTATAAATATCTTTAACTATATAATTATTAATAATTCTCGAATTATATACTCTTCTAAATACTTCTACTGTATATTTTGCATCATTTAATGCATCATGCAATTTTGTATCATCAACCTTAATTTTCAATTCATCTAAAGCTACTTTTAATCCTAATGCATTTTTATGTCCTAATATTTTTGAAACATATTCTTGAACATCCAAATATTCGTTTAACCATTTTAAATCACTAAATTTATAATAATTTGCATTTATAATTAATTCTGCAATATCATCTTTAGCCCAAGAACATAAAATATCCCCTTCTTCAAACATGCCTTTTAATTTATTTATAGCTTCTTCAAAAGGTACTCCTTTCTCATCAAGAATATCCTGATTTATCTTTGTTATCTCTGTTACTACAGGATTAATTACTGGAAATATTGTAGGTTTAACGTACTCTCTAAATTCACTTATTGGTTTCATATATTTATCAACTTTTATAGCACCTATTTCAATAATTTCATTTTCAATTCCAACATTTTTGAAATCTCCATATCTCTCAAAGAAATCCTTATGATAATTTGTTATATTTTTCAAATTATTAAATTCTAAATCAATAATAATGTACCCCATATTTAATCCTTTCTAATCTTTATATTTATTTTTCAATCTCAATCCCAATCCCAGCTAACTTCATTAGCTGGATTGCATTTTGTGTTTCACTTTTTCCTCTTCTTAATATATAATCGAATTTTATTTTATTTTTTTCATAGAATTCTCTAAAATTATAATTCACTATTCTTCTATCTTCATTTTCTAAATCACATAATTCTAAATCATGAGTTGAAACAAGGCCAAATCCCCCATATTGAATCAACTGCTTTATAAGAACAGTAGCTCCAGTATGCCTATCCTTTGAATTTGTTCCTTTAAATATCTCATCCAAAAGAAAGAATATTTTTTCTCCTTTTTTACATGCTTCTATTAAAATTTTTATTCTTAAAATTTCTGCATAAAATGAAGAAATGCTTTCTTCTAAATTATCCTTTGTTCTCATACAGGTATATACATTCATAATTCCACAAGAAAATTTTTCTGCACACACTGGTGCCCCTATATAACTAAGTATCAAGTTAACTCCTATCGTTCTTAAAAATGTACTTTTCCCTGACATATTAGAACCTGTAATTAATGCAACTCTTCGATTATCAATTAGTGAAAAGGAGTTTTTAACTGCTCTTTTTCCTAAAAGTGGATGCCCTATAACTGCTCCTTCTACTCCATCAGTATCTAATATTACTGGATAAATCCACTTATCATTTTCAAAGGATAAATTACTAATACTACTTAAAGCATCTATTTCATGCATAACATCAAGCCAAATATCTAACTTGTCACCATTTTTTTCTCTCCATTTTTCTAAACTACTCATTAGAAATACATCTAGAAAAATTATGATATTGAATAAAAGATAATATGCATTATAAGAACTATTTCCTGCCCAATCTACTATCTTGGAAAACTTTTTCATTTCTTCAGTACAGCTGGTGGTTTCACTTCTCAATTTATCCTGCAATCTTTTCAAATAGATAGAATTAAAATTTTCATTTTCAATAAGTTCAAGAATTCTGCTATAACTATAGATTGCACACTTTGTATTTTCAAATAATTTTATTTCCTCTTTTATACCTTTAGACATTATCTTAATAACTAAATAATTAACCATAAGATCTAATAATAGAAAAGCTGCTGGAATTTTTTGTACTGCTATTAAGTATATTGAGCAAAGTGTTACAAAAATAAAAGTACATGCAATAGCAATTCTTAAATAACTTGAAGACTCACTCACTTTACTCCACTTAAGCAAACCATTTAAATCTATATCTTTTGATCTTTTTAGTTTTCCTTCAACAATTAACTTTTGCCTCCATGAAACCTTTTCTCCTAGTTCCTTTATAGCCTCCTGTCTTTCTCTTATTTCTTGTACAACTAATATTTTTTCCTTCTTTAGTACTCTTGATAATTCTTCACGACCACCTTTAGTCACTGTAGAATTAATATATTGAAAGACCGAATTATTCCCAAATATATCTAAATCGTTTATAAAGGAATGTTTATTGTCTAAATACTCCTCTCCATTATCTTTAAAATATTTAAATTCACCATTTAATCTTTTAATTCCCTCTTCATTTATTTCTACTAGCAAATCAAGTTTCTTTTTACATTCAAATATATTATTATGATAAAATACTAATGCTAAAAATATAATCGAAAAAATTATAGTTACTAGTATAATTGTCTTTAAACTATTTTGAGTATATAATATATAATCAATTACAACCGCTAGAATCACTACAACAAGTCTACTCCATCCAACTATACTTACTTTTACATTTAGCTCTTGGCTTTCTTTCCTATTCTTCTTAATATTATTTTCATAAAATTCTTCAGCTAAAACCATATTACCTCCTAATTATTATTTTCAATCTACTTCATTCATTAAAATGAATAATCTTTATTCACAATTATTTTCTCTGAAAATATCTTTCGTCATTAATGCCATATCCATATCCATATCCTCATAAAAATTATTGTTCAGATAAAATTTACTTGTTCCATTCCCTTTTGAAGTCACCAGAATAATTTTAGTTACATCAAGTTCTATTAACCGTTCTTCTAATGCATTAACCAACTCACTTCCTATTCCTTTCCCCTGAAGCTCATTAGAAATAAACAATTCTTTTAAGTTATAATGAATGCCATTATAATACTGCTCACAATTACCAAGGATAGCACCTTTAACATTTCCATCTTCAGCATATAAAATTCCCACAAAATTTGGTGTCATATAAATATCGTTTAATCTTTTTTTAGCAGTTTCTAACGTCCATTTATCATTCCAAGGTTCATTGTTAAATGCTTCCACAAAAAGTTCTGAACACTTTAATATATCTTCTTTATTAATCATAAAAATTTGACCCAAAACACCTGCCTCCTATAATTTACTTAATCCAGTAACAAGAATATTTTAAAATTTGATTTCCTACACAAGTTCATTTCCAGTTACTTACCATTTCAATAGTACCATTTTATATAATACATTTCAAACCTATTCATCTTTTATCCTTATATAGATATCCAAATTAATAATCAAACTTATAAATGTAATATACATGCATCATTGAGAAATTATAATCGTAACACTAAACTAGAAATTAGATACATTTTTCTGGAAGCAGGCATGTGAAATTGAGCTGATGATGGTTCTTAATGGGGGCTTGTTTCATTTTCAGCTTGTCTAAAAGTGAATGTCCAAATTTTATATTTGGAAACATGAACTTTCTCCTTGGGGATTTTACATCTGGAACACGCTGAAATGACAACAAGCCGCCATTTAGAACCTTCCAGCGAAAATTTCACTAGTCCTGTGGAAGATAAATGTATCTGATTTCGGTAATTGTTGCATTGTATATCTATGCAGAACAATAATATTCTTTCCTGCAAATATAATGAAAAAAGCATCAATAAATCTAAATTGATTTATTTGATGCCTCACAAACTTAACTATCTATTCTTTTGATAAACAGTCATATATTTCATTTAAATTATATTTCATTGCTTCTATATAATTTTTATCATCTTCTTTAGATTCTAAAGTTAATATTGGAACCACCTTTGCATCAACTTCTTTTGCTAAAGTTTGTGATACTTTGGGACTCGCTAATGATTCTGAAAAAACTGTTTTTATGTTATTTTCTTTACAGAAGGTTACTAATTCTTCTAATTGTTTTGGAGTTGGTTCTCCCTCTGCAAATAAATTTTCAACTGACTTTTGCGTTAACCCAAAATCTCTGCATAAATATCCAAAAGCAGCATGACCTGTTATGAAATTCTTTTTATTTAATGCATCAAATTTAGGTTTATATTCATTATACACTGCCTCTAACTCTACTTTAAACTTATTATAATTTTCTTCATAATAATCTTTATTTTTTTCATCAAGCTTAACAAGAGTATTTTTTATATTTTCACATTGTATTTCTGCATTTTTAGGACTTAACCAAATATGTGGATCAATAGCATTTCCTTCTTTCCTTACATCAACTCCTGCACTTGAATCAACAATCACTACCTTGCTATCTTTAATTGACTCATTAACTTGATCTACCCATTCTTCCATACCTAATCCATTATAAATAAATACCTTACTATCAGTTAATGTCTTAAAATCTTTAGTCTTTGGTTCATAGTCATGTGGTTCCATATTATCTGGAACTAAGCAGGTAACATCCGCTTTATCACCAGCAATTTTTTCTGTAAATTCTTTTAGTGGATATATTGATACAACAATATTTAATTTCTCATCTGCAGTATTTTGCGTTACCGTTTTTGAATTAGTCTGACAACTAATAAGCATAACTCCTATTAATAGCGCTAATACTCCTGAAATGATCTTCTTTTTCATATCTTACCTCTCTTTGCATTTGATTTGCATTTGCATCTCTGGTAATAATATTACTATTTATGCTTTCATATGTCAATTCAAAGATTAATTAAATTATATTCATATTGCTCGTCGTCCAATATATCTTTTTCTATCTCTTGGCAAGTAAAAAATATTATTTGTTCAAAATTCTCGCCCGCTAAAAGCTCTATAGCCTTTTTTCTTCTCTCATCATCATATTGAACAAAAGCATCATCTAAATATATTGGGACATCTTTATTTTTAAACAGCATATTAATAAAAGAAAGTCTTAAAGCTAAGTATAATTGATCTTTAGCTCCATTACTTAATATTTCTGCTTCAAATAATAGTCCTTCATTTCTGATCTTCAGTTTATATTCCTCTGATATTTTAGCTTCCTCATAATGTCCATTAACTAAAAAATTAAATTTATCAATAACTTTTTTATTTAATTCTGGCCCTACATTTTTCTTGATTTCATTAAAAGATTCTTGGAGAATATCACTTGCAAGCTCTATTGCTTTAAATTCCTTTTCACGTTTTAAAGTTTTCTCTGTATTTATTGATATTTCTTCTTCAATTTCTGAAATCTCTCTTTTTCCCAAGTATCTTTTCTCTATTAGATATTCTAAGTCCTTTATTTCTTTTTCAGTCTTTAATAATTCATTAGACTGCTTCCTAATTTCAATATCTATTTCTTCTTCTGATTCATATGAATAATTTATATCGTTATTTATTATTTCCTTCATTTCTTGCTTAATTTCGTCTATGTTCCGATCCTTTATTAAAACCTTATAAGTTTCTTCAACATTTTGTAAAGCACTTCTAATTTCTTTCATTTTATTTATTTTTTCTTTATATTCCTTTAAGTTCATATGAAGATCAGCTATTTCAATATTTTCTAATCCTAATATTGAAGTTTTTTTCCTTATTTCTTTTTCTCTTTCAAGCAGCTGCTCTGAAATATTATATATTTCTTGATTAACTCCATTAATTTCATATTCATTTCTAGATATTTCTTCCCTTAATGCTTCATAAATTTCTAATTTTCCTAATACCTCATCTAAAGAATTACAAGACAATACATTACATAATGAAGAAATTACACCTTTGTTTCTATTATACTCAGTTTTTAACTTAGTAATATCAAATTTATTCAGCTCATCTTCTTTATTCTTAATAATTATCTCCATACTTTCTCTATAACTTTTATACTTATCATATTGAGCAAGCTTACTTATAAATTCTTCATATGATACACACTCTAATTGATTTATATAGTTATTGAGTTTTTCCTCATACCCTGAAATCTTTTTCTGTAGTTCATCTATGAATTCTTTATTTTTCTTATTAATCTCCTGCTTTTTTATTTCTATAGAATATTTTAAATATAAGCTCACCAATAAAATAAATATAGGTATACATGCAATCATAACAGGCATAACTTGTTTTAACACACTATATACAAAAGCAACTATACTCATACTTCCAATTACATAAACAAATTTTATTTTTGTATAAGCATTTTTCAAGTTTGTCTTAACTTTATGGTAATCTTGATTTTCTATTTTATATTTTAACTCTGTCAAACCATCTCTATAACAATTTATAAGCTCTTCAATTTCTTCTCTGTGTTTGCTTATAAATTCTAAATTTCCTATTGCTCTCTCGTTTTTATTAATTTCCATTTTCAGTCTAGAAATTTCATTTTGGACACTAATAAAACCATTAATCTTTTCCTCTAAGTTTTTCACATCAGCTTTTAGAGTATATATCTTATCCTTTATATTATTGCCCATTGATAAAAACACACTATAAATCCTCATATTTTCTTTCTTTTGATGTATTTGTTCTTCTAACCTATAGAGTTTATTCAATTTTTCTTGCTTCGCATCTAGCAAACTTAGATATTTTGAACTCTTTTCATTAATTTCTTCTAGAAATTCAACTGTTATATATTCATTACCTTTTTTCAATTCTTGACTTATTACTTGCTGTTCTCTTTTAAGTTCTTCACCTTTTATTAAATAACTACTTATTTCTTTATAATCCTTTTTAAGCTTAATCTTTTTTACATACTTCTTATATAAATCTAATTTTTTAATTTGTTCTTTTATATTTTCCTTTATATCTCTCTTTTTTAGTAAATTTTCTTCATTATCTACATTTTCTTCTGCCAGTTTATAAGCTTCCCATAGCTCTGCTTTTAACAACGCATTGCCTTCCTTGAGCAAGTCAAGTTCTCCACCTTTTCTCACACTAGATAACTGCTTTTTCCTTTTCTCCAATCTCTCGAGCACTTTTTTTACTGAAGTATTTTCATCTCCAGTATTATAAATATTAGTCATCTTTTCCATTATCTCTTCTTCTTTGTCCTTTAATATCATAACCCCTAACTGACTTATAAATAGTGTTTTCATAAAAGTAGATAAATTTATATTAAAAAAATATTTTCCTGGCTCATTTGCATATTCTATATCAATTGTTTCACCAGTTATTTCATCTAAAATTTCACAGGTGTCATCTTTCCTACTATTTCCAAAGCTTCTTTTTATAATATATCCTTTTCCATTGTACTCCATTGTTAATTCACCAGAAATCTTTTCTCCGGTTAAAGGCATATACCTTCTTCTATCATTAAAACGTCCTCTTGAGCCATCAATTCCATAAAACCATATTCTAATAAAATTCTCAATAGTGCTTTTTCCCTTTTCATTTCTCCCATAAATTAAGTTGAAACCATTTGAAAAATCTAAACTTTTACTTCTTAAACCTGCAAACGCATGTATATCAACTCTTTTAATTATCAACTATCTTCACCTCATCTCCTGAAATACTTTGAAGTCCTATTTTGAGGGCTAAAGTTATAATTTCTTTTTCTTCTTTTGTTTCTGCATTTTTTAATTTTTCATATATTTTTTTTGCAAATACATTTTTAAGTGAATATCCTTTAATCAACTCAGTTATATCAAGTTTAATTTCACTTTTATCAACAATTTTTATAAAATAAAATTCATTCTTCAATAGTTCTTCCAATACTTCTTCATTTATAGTAAATTCTTCACTTACCTGCCCTATTAAAATTATTTTGTAAAAATTATTTTTTCTTTCATAATTGCTTATCTCATTCAATATGATATTTTTCACTTCATTATATCCAAAACAATCGTCAATATTTATTTCTCTTTCATAATAATTTCTAATTGAAGTCTTATTAAATTTACTTTCTACATATCTGTCCTTAAGCTGTAATAAAACTACACCTTTATCATCTAATTCATCAAACCCTCTTCCTTGTGGACATCCACTATAACTATAATAAGTATTTTTTATTCTTCTAACTTCAGAAAATTTATGTCTATGTCCCAAAGCTATATAATCCATATTGCTATTACCCATTTCTTCTTCAGTAATAGGATTATAATCATTTCCTTCACTAATTGTAGAAATCTCACCATGAAGTACCATTATATTATTATACCCTTCTACTCTTTCAACTTTACTTAATAAAGACTTATTGATATGAGTAGTATTAAACCCCGCCCCCCATACTACAGTATTTAAATCTTCTAAAAATATTTTCTCCATTTCTCCTTTGAAAATATAAACGTTATCTGGCCATTCCACAATGCTATAAAAGGATTTTTCATTAATTGGATCATGATTTCCTGGACTTATAAACACTTTGACATTCTTTATTTTTTCAAGACAATTTTTAATAAAATAAAGAGTCGTCTTATTTACAGATAGATTATCAAACACATCACCTGCTATCAACAATATATCTATTTCATCATCCAATGCTATTTGCATTATTTTTTCAAAAACTAATTTTAATTCCTCCTTATTTTTCAAAGCTTGTTTGGGTGTCATTCCACTAAAAGGAGTATCAAAATGTATATCTGCTGTATGTAAAATTTTTATTTTTCTCATAATAATCACCTATAACTTCATATCGAACTTTTGTTCTAATTTTACCACGAAAATTTAGAACAGTCCAAAAATCTTTATAAACACACAAAGAAGAGATACATTTCACTTTTGTGTAATGTATCTCCCTGCTTTAGAATATGATTATGTTTTTTAACACATAGGATATAGCTTAAAAAATGTTTTTAATTATATTCTATGTTCATATTCCTCTACCATTCTTTTTACCATTTCTCCGCCTACTGAACCACATTGTCTAGAACTTAGTTCTCCATTATATTCTTTAAATGGAACTCCTAGTTCTTGAGCTACTTCGTTCTTGAATTTAGATAAACCTTGTCTTGCTTCTGGAACTAATGCCCTATTACTATTTGACATGACGATCCCCTCCTCGGTTAATTTGGTATATATATCAGTAAACAAAGTATTTTCACTTCATCTGCCGACAATAGTATTTTAACCTTAAACGGTCATATCATTCACGTTAATTTAAGGGTAATATTAAAATTTTTACCATAATTATTCCTTTTAAAAATAACTTCATAATATATATTTATTATTTCCTCTGTTTCTACTATACGACTATTTCTTTTAATACAACTTGTATCTCTCGATTTATCTCAAAAAGAAGATTATCCTTTTTATCTATTATAAATAGATTTAATAAATCAACTGCCAATATATTCAATTCATTAATATCCTTATCATTTAATACAGCTTTATTTTTAGCTTTGCTTAAATATTTATTAATATCTTTATAAAGTCTAATCATTTCATCTTTTATTTGTTCTTTTGATATTAATTCTCTATTCAATCCAGACGATATTTTAATGAAATCTATTACCTTCATTGGAATTAGAAGGTACATACTACTTTCAAATAATTGTTTAAAATCATATTTCCAACCCTTAATTATATTAACTTTGCACGCTACATTTTCACCTTCACAGTCATCTCTAAATTCATATTCATCAGGTACTTCAATACTTGAATTTAACATTATTAAGTACTTTGTAGAATCTTCTTTTAAATTGTTCTCGTTAACATATTCTTTTCTTTTTTTATTTAGACTTATAACATTATTATCATCAGACAAATCAACTTTACTTATTATTATCCCTATATTTTGTTCATCTTTTGCTTGAAACTGTATTTTATATTCAATTTTTTTATATTCATCTTCTGCTGATACTTTCAAATTATAATTTGAATCCTTCAATATTATTACTTCACTTTTAGAACCTTCTCTATTTTTCGTAATATTAACTTTTGCAGTTTCATTAAAATCATCATTATATATCGAATTAATTAATTCCATCAATGGCATATAATTTTTTAATGAAAAAATTCTTTCCATAATCTTAATTAACTTTTTTTCAAAAACACTGCTTTTTGCTTTTGCATCATTATCATTATTTAAACTAAATAATCCTTCTCTATTTTGCAAACAGTTAAATTTTTCTTTGAAAGTAACATAAGAATTCTTATACTCTTGCTGCTCTGCATCATCTTCAATGACAGTTAACAATTTATTTCTATATTTAACTTTTTCTTCTCTTACTTCATTTAATAAAATTAACTTATTCATAACTTTTCCACCTCTACCATGGATTATTACCATAATATGCTTATATTATACGATTATTTCGAGGATTTCAATGTAAATTTATTCCATAGAAAGATTAAAATTATATAAAATTGATCTTTTGTTACTATAATTTTATTATTTTAATAAAATCATCACCTTTTCAAATATAAAAAATATAATTACTATATGATTTTTTTTATATTATTTAAAAATTCGATATTTTTCTACTTTCTTTCGACATTTACCAATAATCATATTATTATTACAATATGCAGTTTTAGTTTTTCAGATAAATTTAAAGTATTATAATAATAACGTTTTAACTTCCTGAATATATTTCTTAATTATAACTAACTTCTATTCTTATATAGATATCCAAATTAATAATCAAACTTATAAATATAATATAGATACATCATCGAGAAATTATAATCGTAACACTACTCTAGAAATCAGATACATTTTTCTGGAAGCAGGTATGTGAAATTGAGCTGATAAAGGTTCTTAATGGGGGCTTGTTTCATTTACAGCTTGTCCAAAAGTGAATGTCCAAATTTTATATTTGGAAACATGAACTTTCTCCTTGGAGATTTTACATCTGGAACACGCTAAAATGACGACAAGCCACCATTTATAACCTTCCAGTGAAAATTTCACTAGTCCTGTGGAAGATAAATGTATCTGATTTCGGTAATTGTTGCATAAGTCTATTCTTCTGATAATCTCTGATTAGTCTTAATTATTAGTTTATACTTCCAAAATGCTCCAATGGATAAAATTTAAATTGTACTTTTCCTTCTATATAAGAAGCATCAATATAAGGATTATTCCAGCGTCTTGAATCAGCTGAATCTGGTCTATTATCTCCTAAAAAGAAGTACTTTCCTTCTGGCACTTGAAAACTTCCATTATAGTTGTCTTTATTTTTCACATAATCTTCATTTAATTTTTCTCCGTTTCTAAACACTACTCCATCTTTTATATCAATTTTATCTCCTGGAAGTCCTATTAATCTTTTTACTAATCTTTCTTTGTATTCATCTGAATGAAAAACTATAATGTCACCTTCTTTAAGATTTTCTGTATTGTATACTCTAGTTACAGCTAATCTGTCTTTTACGTTTAAAGTTGGAATTAATGAACCGCTCATCACTTCCACATTAAAAAATAGAAATTTATGTACTAATAAAGCTACTCCTATTGCAGCAATTATTGGTATAACCCAGTCTTTAAAGAAATTTTTATTACTTCCTCTAATAGATTTATCATCTGTATTTTTTTCCGAATTATTAATTACAAATTGCTTTAAATTAAGCATTTTACTATTTCCACTCATTATTGTCACTCCATTCTCAAAAATTTTGAATAAATTCTTATCACTAAAATCAAATTTACAATCCAAAACGAATCATATATAATAACTTATCTTTTTATTAAAAATAAAATAATTCTTCAAATTTTTTATCTAAAGCTATGCAAAGTAATAATGCTAGCTTTGCACTTGGACAAAATTGCCCTGTTTCTATAGAACTTATTGTCTGCCTAGATACATTAACTAGTTCTGCCAAATCTCCTTGTGATAATTTTTTTTCGGCTCTAGCTACTTTCAATCTATTTTGTAAAATCAATTTTTCTTCCATAACTCTCCCCTTTATCTAGATGTCATTATAAAAAATTGAAGTAAAGAACACATAGATGCTACACTAAAAAGAATTCCTGATATCAATAGTTTCTTATGTTTCAAATAATAATATTTATAAAACGATTCAGTTGCTCCATATGCTGTGAATATTGCCCATATATCTCCTGTTGGCATATGTTTATAATTCTTAAATAGCACTAATATAACAACTATTGCACTAAAAACAAGCTTAGCATTCATTCCTGCTTTTCCTTCAATATATTGTTCCATTTCATCTTCTCGATCTATATTACTTTTTTTATTTCTTTCTAGTATTTCCTCTTTATTCACAATAAAACTCCTCCTTCTTGTCCTAATATCCTTATACTATACAAAATGCGTCTTTTTGTCAAGTATACTTGTCAAAACGCCAATTTAACTTGTATTTTTCCCCATGCTGTGAGCGATTGGTTAGGTATAAAATATTAATGTACCGTTTTAATCCTGAATAACGCAAATTAGACTATCCATATCTCAAAGAATTATTAAAACTCTATCCAATACAGATAATCTAATTTATTTAATTTATATATTTCAGAAATATGGAAATTTCAAAGTATATTTAATCTATAGATATCTAATTTAAAAATCAAACTTATATATGTATTATTAAGAGATTATAATCGTAACACTACACTAGAAATCAGATACATTTTCTGGAAGCAGGCATGTGAAATTGAGCTGATGATGATTATTAGTGGAAGGTTGTTTCATTTCTGCTTGTCATAAATTTACTTTAGGAACATGCAGAAATGGGTGCAACCTTCCACTTAGAACCTTCCAGCGAAAATTTCACTAGTCCTGTGGAAGATAAATGTATCTGATTGCGGTAATTGTTGCATAAGTATAATTCTTGCATTGTATATCTATATCCAATCTTTTCTTAACATCTCTTTTAAGAATTGCATGTTATCATTTCCTATATTTTTTACAATTTCTTCTTCTATTTCTTGTTTTAAAATTAGCATTTCCTTGCAGTAAGCTTCACCTTTTAAGGTTAATATCACTAATTTATCTCTATTGTTGCCTTCAACAGATTTCATTGTGATATACCCACCTTCTATTAATTTTTTTGAGCACTTATGAGCTGCTTGTCTTGATATGTTCATTTTTCTTGCAATCTCTGCTACTGTCGTTTCTTTTATGTTAATTGTTCCAAGCATATGTGATTCTGAATCCGATATATATTCTCCATGTTGTTTATCCCATAATTTCATAACTTCTTTACGAAGCTTTTTATGTTTTTCACTCACTAAGTCTATCAAATTTAAATCTTTCAAATAATTATCCATATAAAATTCCTCTAATTCCAATGAAATCTTGTTATTGACACTTGAAAAAGCAATAAAACCACATAGAAGTTTATCATTTTTTATCTGTGTATCTTATTATAACATAATAAGAATTCAACTTTCTATCGTCAACTTTGTTGACAATATATTTTTTCGAATGTTATAATTAATTGTAAACTTAGTTGACAATATTTTTCAAGGAGATGTATTATGGGAAAAAATAAAAAAGAAAATTTTATATTTACACTTATTTGTTGCGCTTTAATGGTTTTAGGAATGGATTTATATAACGGCATTTTATCAAATGGATTTAATAGCAATTTATTTATAGGAATATTAATACCATATGTGCCTATTTTTTGTATCGCATTAATTTTAGATTGGTTCTTAGTTGGTAAATTAGCAAAATCTATTGTAGCTAAAATAGTAAATGAGAATGATCCCCTTATAAAAAAAGTTTTACTAATATCATTCTTTATGGTATGCGGTATGTGTTTTTGTATGTCTTTAATTGTATCAATTCTTCATATGACTACACCTTCACAATTTCCTGCTCAATTTATTAAGACTTTAGGTATGAATTTTATTTGCGCTTTACCACTTCAATTACTCATTGTTGGGCCAATAGCTAGAGGTATTTTCTTTAAAATGTACCCTCCTATTGTCAATGCTTAAAAACCTTAATTTAAATTTTATATAATAAAACCTCTAGTAATAGATAATCAATATATTACTAGAGGTTTCTCATTTAAATTTCTTACTTTTCTATATAATTAATAACATTCTTTACTATCAAATTAATGGTACCATCACCATTCCTTTGTATTTCAAACTTGCTTGAATCATGATAAGTATCTTCATTAATATACAAATCTATCCGCTTATCTATGTTTAACCTAACTCGCTTCATCTTTTTTTCAACCCAAGTTTTATCGACTGCAACTTCTTCATTTAATCCTTGCTGCTTTATATAACTCGAAAAGTCTTCTTTTATTTGAGGATGTTCATTAAATATTTCTGCTGAAAACTCATCAATATTTATAGTATCTTCTTCTTTCAGCTTAGTTTTTATAGCAGTTCTAATTTCTTCAGCTCTTCCTGCATCTTCAGTAATATTTTTTCTAGTCCAGTTTTCTGCTGCCTTCACAAAAGTCCTTGTCATATCTCTTTCATTAGTAACAATACTTGCACCTAAAAAAGTATTTATAAAATAATTAGCTCCATATTCATCTTCTTTGCTGCTTTTTTGCTTATCTAAAATCATCAAATTATATCTGTCTTCTTCATTAATAGGTTTAATAAATGCAGCTTTTTGAATTTTTTGCCCACTCCCTGGAAGCCCTGCTGATTGTGGAACTATACCTATTCCAATTTTTTGATCTATAAACTGAATTTCATGAGTAAAGTTCTTAACATAATCCATCTTAAGTATACCTATCATAGGACCTTGATCTGTTGTTAAAGATACTATTATTAAGTCTCCTGATGGAATATTTACATTGGCCTTCATTATTATGAATAATTGCCTTGCTAATTCTTTAGATAAATTAATTAAATCATTATCCACTCCATTTAAATAGTCTTGAACTACTTCCTTAACTATATTTCTTTCTAAATTAAATTTTCCATATTTAAGCTCTTCATCTTTAAAGCATTTTTCTAAGTGTTTATATAAAAAAGCATATATGTCCTCACTTAATTCTAAACTGTATTCATTTAAAATAGGATCTTCTCCATTACTATCTAATATGTGAATAATTGCTTGATTTATATTAATTTCATTTATATATTCCATAGTTTCACCATCCAATAAAATTTATACAATAGATATTATAAACTTTTATCGATTAATTTACTACAATGTTTTACTAGTAAAGAGATTTGAACTATAATAGTATATGTTCTAATTATCAATGTTCTCAATTATCAGCTTATGATGAATATTTCATTTTCTTTCAGAATCTCTTAAATTGAGATGTATAATATTGATTAGGACTTATAGGTAGTTTTAAAACTATCCTAATACTACGTTATAATTTATACTAAGGAGATTATATTATGCAGGAATTAGAAACAAGAATTATTGACATTGATGTTGATAATATTAGAAAGATTTTAATATCAAATGGTGCACAAAAAGTTAAAATGGAAGATCAAGTTAATGATATATATGATTTTGAAGATGACAGACTTTTGAAAAATAAGGGATATGCCCGTATAAGAACTGTTAATGATATGCTTAATAATAAAATTGTATATTATATGACTACCAAAAAAATGATATCTCAGGAAAGATTTAAAATCATGGAAGAAAACGAAGTTATAATTGATAATAAAGAAATGGGAGAAGGAATATTTAAATCTCTTGGATTAGTTCTTAAAGAATCTAATAAAAAATATAGAGAAAGTTATAAATTTGATGAATGTTTAATTGAAATAGATATAAATGATAAGACTTTTTGTCCATTTCCTTATTTGGAGATAGAAACCAATTCTGAAGAAAACTTAGAAAAGGCAGTTAAATTGCTCGGTTATACACTAGAAGATACAACTTCACAAACCATTTATGATATTTTAGCCCAAAAAGGTATAGTTAATAGTACACCAAAAGGCATTTAGAATATATATGGTTCCCTCTAAAGGGACCATATATTTTTAATATATTTTCTATACTACTTAATACTTACTGTTCTAAACTCTATTTTATCACTTCTATGATGTGCTATCGAATATTCGAAAGGTTGCCCATTATCTAAAAATCCTACTTGTTCAACTTCTAATATTGGGAAATTGCTATCTATTTTTAATTCTTTTTGTTCTAATTCATCTGGTAAAATAGCCCTAATAATTCTATGTGCACTTTTTATTTTTAACTTCAAAGTATTTTCTATGTAACCATAAACTGAACTCATTAAAATATCATTTTTAATTCCTGGAATGAGTACAATAGGCATATATGTATATTCAATTACGAATGGTTCATCATTACTATATCTTGCTCTTATCAAGTAATATGCAAAATCATCAACCGTTATTTTTAATTTTGTAGCAATCTCTTCTGTTGGATGCACTACTTCAAATTTAATAATTTTTGAAGTTACCTTTTTATCATTATGACTTTCAGTAAAACCTTCAAACTGTTTTGCCATGCTTAGCTTTTGAACATCAGTATCATCAAGAGCTTTTACAAATGTTCCAGCTCCTCTTCTTTTTATTACCAACCCCTGTGTTACAAGCTCATCAACTGCTTTTTTAATAGTAATTCTACTAACTCCATACTGCTCACACATTTCTTTCTCTAAAGGCAATTGTTCATTAGTATTAAATTTACCATTTAATATTCCATTTCTTATATCTTCAGCAATTTCTTCATACTTTGCCATTATATCCCCTCAACTCCTCACAACATAACTTATTCACTTATTGATTATATCATTTATTTATAATATTATACAAATAATTCGAGTAAATCTTCAAATATAATCTTTTAAAAAATTCACTTACCTTCTTTTTTTCATATTTTTATGACAAGTTTCTAAACATTTTATTAATCCTACACTCTATTTATCAAAAAATGATATACTTGACTTAATCCACTTATTAAATTTCACTTAAAGGAGAATTAATATGCTAATAAAAAATTGTAATATTGTATATTTAGATAAAATTGAAAAAGGCACAATACATATTGAAGACGGAAAAATAAAAGAAATAAATCCAATTAACTGTAGTGATAAAAATATATATGACGCTAATGGATTATATATATCTCCAGGATTTATTGATGTTCATATACATGGTGCTGGTGGTTTTGACACCATGGATGGAAGTAGTGAAGCTATTAAAGGTATCGCTAAAACAATAGTTAAACATGGAACAACTGCTTTTCTTCCTACCACTATGACTGTTTCTGTTGACGATATAAGAAAATCTTTAAAAGTAATAAAAATGCTCAAAGAGAATAGTTCTGATATTCCTCATGTTTTAGGGGTTCATCTAGAAGGACCTTTTATAAACCCAAAAGCTATTGGAGCACAAAATCCTAAATACGTTTTATCACCTTCTATTTCTCTGTATAAAGATTTAATAGATAAATATGAGGATATTATTATTTCCATAACATTGGCTCCTGAAATTGCTGGAGCAACTGAACTAATTCAATACTTTTCTTCAAAAGATATTATCTGTTCAGCAGGTCATACTGCCGCAACTTATGATGAAGCAATATTAGGCATAAAACATGGTATTTCTCACGCAACTCATCTGTTTAATGCAATGACTACTTTAAATCATAGAAGCCCTGGAGTTGTTGGAGCGATATTTGATAGCAGCATTACAACTGAAGTTATTTGTGATGGAATTCATATTGCATATCCTGTCTTAAGAATTGCATTTAAGCAAAAAGGAACTGACAATGTTTTATTAATATCCGATGCCATGATGGCTTGCGGTATGAAAAATGGAGAATATTCTTTAGGTGGGCAAAAAGTAATTGTAAATAATGATGAAGCTCGTTTAGAAAACGGTGCTTTAGCAGGTTCTGTTCTTACAATTGATAAAGCTGTAAGAAACGTATATAAAAATTCAAACTTACCCTTATACGAAATAATAAAAATGGCTACATACAATGGTGCTAAGCATTGCAAAGTTGATAATCATAAAGGTTTAATCAAAGAAGGTTTTGATGCCGATTTAATATTATTTGATGAAGATATCAATATAAAGAAAGTCTTTATATTAGGAAAAGAAGCTTATTCTGCAATAAATTAATTCAAGTAGCCATATTTAAATGAGAAACCTTATACATATCTTGATTTACTTTTACAAATCAAAAATAAAATGTATATTTATAAAAAACTACAGGAGTCTGTCAAGATTTTTGTGTAAACTTCAAAAAATAACATGTTTATTTAATAAGGTTGGAGGTAGAATTATAACTTCCAACCTTTATTTTGTGATTATTGAATATTATTACATTAATTATTTAAAACATAGGTGATTTAATTGTTCTAAATTTTAAAACAAGACTTCGTCGAGACGACCTTCGAAGAAGATTGATAGTTGAGCTAAAATTTGAGCCCAGCTCTTAATTCCTTGTGTCCATTTTTTTGTGATATCAACAGTTGCAAGATAAAGTATTTTTAACAATGCTTCATCATTAGGGAAAATAGACTTACTCTTAGTAACTTTTCTAAGTTGGCGATTATAGCTTTCCATTGCATTTGTTGTATATATTATTTTTCTTATTTCAGGAGGATATTTAAAAAAAGTTGCAAGTTCATCCCAATTATTTCGCCAACTTTTTATTGCAATTAGATATTTATCTCCCCACTTTTCTTCTAATTTATCCAATTCGGCTAACGCTACGTCTTCTGAAGGTGCTTTATATACAAGTTTTAAATCGGCATTAAAAGCCTTCAAATCTTTATACGATAAGTACTTACTTGAGTTTCGTATTTGATGAATAATGCATCTTTGTATTTCAGTATTAGGGAACACTGCATGGATAGCTTCTTTGAAACCATTAAGACCATCAACGCAAGCTATTAAAATATCATTTACACCACGATTTTTCAGTTCATTTAAGACTAATAACCAGTATTTTGATGATTCAGCTGATCCAATCCAAATGCCCAGCACATCTTTTTTACCTTCAAGATTAACTCCGATAACAGCGTAAGCTGCCTTTGATACAATTGTATTATCTTTTCTTACTTTAAAGTGAATCGCATCCATAAAGATTATTGGATAAATTGATTCCAACGGTCTACTTTGCCATTCTTTAAGCATTGGGATAACCTTATCTGTTATATTTGAAATAAGAGTTGGTGAAGCATCCATTCCATAAATATCATTAATTTGAGTTGCTATATCTCTTGTAGTCATGCCTTTTGCATACATTCCAATAACAGCACTCTCTAAGTGTGATACATCTGTTTGATGCTTCTTTACTATAGCTGGCTCAAATGAGCCTTCCCGGTCTCTTGGAACATCTAAATCAAACAATCCCAGATTGGATTTCATAGTTTTTGAACTCTTACCATTTCGGCTATTTGATGTATTCTTATTTCCATAATCATGTTTAGCATATCCTAAGTGTTGTTCCATTTCCGCTTCTAGCGCCTGCTGAAGCAAACCTCCAAATAAATCTTTAAGTGTATTTTGTATATCTTCAGCAGTTTTGATGTCAGAGTTATTTAAAATTAATTTTACTAATTCATCTCTAGATAAAGACATAGTCTGTGCTCCCTTCATTTGATAATTTATTATATCATCTTCATGAAGTTTACACAGACTATTTTACACTCTCAACTACAGCTATTTTTTTATAAGCTGTAGTTTTTACTATGTTAATTAATTATTCCTGTCTTTGAAGGTAATTATATAATGCACCTAACTTATTTGCATCATTTCCAAATTCACATTTCTTTAAAAATGGCTTTATTGTTCCTTCTAAATCGCTATTCATGAGAATATCTAATCGTTTATTGATCTCATCAATATATTCTTCTCTTTCACTTATAGCTCCACCTAAAATTATAACTTCCGGATCAAAAGTATATTGAATATTATAAATTCCTACTGCCATAATAAAATAATATTTATTCACTTCTTTAATGGCAATTTCATCACCATTCTTACATAATTCAAATACTCCAATCCCATCTAAGCTTCCTTCTTCTAATCCTTTTAATCTTGCAACTCCTTTTGCTAATGCTATGGTAGACCCTGCTTGACTCCAGCTTGTAAACTTTGGTTCTCCCTCAAAATCACAAGTTATTGAACAATATCCAAATTCTCCACCATGTTTATGAGTTCCACCATGAATTTTCTTATCTTTAACAATCGCTCCACCTATTCCTGAACCACATACAACAAAAGCCAAGTCATTATTATTTTTACCAGCACCAAGCCAACATTCACCTAATGCTGCACAATTTGCGTCATTTTCAAGTTCAGTTTCTAAACCTGTAGTTCCTCTTAGGATTTCTTTAAAGTTTGGACCATGTATATATGGAATAGCACTTACCCCTCCAATTATTCCTGTTTCACTGTCTACTGCTCCTGGTGCACTTATAGCTATTCCTTTAACATAATGGACTTTCTTCATCTCATTTGTTATTTTAGATAACTCATTAAAAAATTCACTTTTATTTTCTGGAACATTAAATTTATTACTTTCAACAAATTCTCCATTTGTATTAATTACAGACCACTTAACAGAACTTCCACCAATATCAAAAACCATAAAATTTTTCATAATTATCTCTCCTCTAGAATCCATTGTTTTGAGCAACTTCTTTAATCCATCTTCCTGACTTTTTTATTGTTTTCTTTTGAGTTGCTAGATCAACAGCTATAAACCCATATCTATTTTTGTACGCATTAGACCATGACCAACAGTCAATTGGTGTCCACGTATGATATCCAAAACAGTTAGAGCCTTCACTTATGCCCTTGTGAAGATATTCTAAATGTTCTTTATAAAAATCTATCCTATAATCATCTTCTATTATTCCATATTCATTTATATATTTTTCTTCTCCTTCAACACCCATGCCATTTTCAGATATGTACCATGGAATATTATCATAATTATCTCTTAAATTAATTGCAATATCATACATACATTGTGGATATATTTCCCACCCCCTATATGGGTTCATTCTTCTTCCAGGCATTTCATAATTATCAAAATACTTATCTGGCATCCATCCTTTTGACTCATCAAACTCTGATTCTTTCGCCTTTACTCTTCTAGGCTGATAATAATTTACTCCAAGAAAATCAACAGTATTATTTTTAATTATTTCTAATTCTTTTTCTGTTGCCTGCCAAATCACTCCATCCTGCTCCAATATATCAAGAAGAATTTTAGGGAAATTCCCTTTAACAGCTGGTTCCAAAAATGAAGTATTGAAATAACTATCCGCAATATTAGACGCCATAGTATCTTCATCATTATTTGATCTTGGATATGCTGGTGTTAAATTTAAAACTATTCCGATTTGTCCACCTTCTTTATGGAATCCCATTTCTTTATACGCTTCAATAACTTTTGCTGATGCTAGATTTAAGTTAAACATTACTTGAACAGCTTTTCTTCCATCTACAATTTTAGGATAATGGAATTGATATAAATATTCTCCTTCAACTATTACCATAGGTTCATTAAATGTTGTCCAATGTTTGACTCTGTCCCCAAATAACTCAAAGCATTTTCTTGCGAATATCACAAACAAATCAACAACATGCTTTGACTCCCATCCACCATATTTATCATATAATTCAACTGGTAAATCAAAGTGATGCAGATTCATAACAGGAAGAAGATCATTTTCAATACATTCATCAATGACTTCATTATAAAATCTCACTCCATCTTCATCTACTTCACCAGTTTCAAAATCTTTTATAAGCCTTGTCCACTGAATTGAAGTTCTAAAACTATTTAACCCTATTTCTTTTATTAATTTTAAGTCTTCTTTATGACTATTATAGAAATTAGATGCTACATTAGGACCTACTCCATTAAAAAATGCTTCTGGTTCTATATCAAACCAATGATCAAATACACTATCATGTTTCTTATTAAATCTACCTTCACTTTGCGGACCTGAAGTTGCTGATCCCCACCAAAAATTTTCTGGAAACTTATATTTTATACTCATATCTTCTCCTCCTACTTTTTCTTGTTTAGCATTATTTTTTACAAGTTAACTAATTGTGCTAATTTTAATATTATTATTTTGAAAATCTATTAGACTTTTCTTCCAAAATTCTAAACTCTTAACTAATTTTTAGTTCCGTATTGCATAAATGATCCGTATTGCAGCATAGCTGCTCTCTTTATAAGTGCATAGCTACTCTTTTTATAGGTGTAACTCTTAACTGAACTAAAGCATTGCTGCCCCTATAAGTCCTGCATTATCTCCAATTTCAGCTATTCTTATGTCTACCATTGAAGGATCAGCTACTTTTGTTTTCGTACATTCAATTATCTTAGGTAATAAATAAGTGTTATATATTAATACTGCTCCGCCAATAACTACAGTTTCTGGATCTACTACGGATATTATATTAGCTATTCCAATTGAAATATTATCAATCCAATTTTCTATTACTTGTACAGCTTTTTTATCATTACTTTTATATAACTCAAACACTTCTTTTGTACTTAATTTTTTTCCGTATGCTTCTGATGCTATTCTAGCTATATTAATGCCACTGCATTGTCCTTCTAATCCTCCCTTATTTGCACCTGAATGACTATACCTATCCTCATTAATTATCATATTGTAAATTTCTGCAGTTTGGCTGTGTGCTCCATTTATAATTTTATTTTCAAGAATCAATGCACCACCTACTCCAGTTGAAACAGTTATATAAAATACTGATTCACAGTTCTTGGCACTACCAACCAAGCTTTCTGCAAGACCTGCTACATTTGCATCATTATTAACTTTAACTGGTAAGTTTAGTTTTTCACTTAAATAATTTTTTATATTAAAATTTCTCCATCCTTTTAGGTTAACAGGATTCAATAATTTACCCTCTTTCAAATCTAAAGGCCCTGGTACTCCTACTCCTACTTTTTCTATTTCATAATTACTCCATTGTCCCTTTATGTGATTAACTAATTTATCTAAGTTATAAGTAGGACCTTTTTCTACTTCATTTTCAACTTTGAATATTTCTACTATATCTCCATCCTTAGATATAACTGCTGCTCTTAAGTTTGTCCCACCAATATCGATTCCTATCAAATTAGACATGTTACTCCCCCTATAGTTTTTCAAAATTGTTTTTCTTATTTCTTGGTATAATTATAACTACAAGCGATTTTTTATTTACATTCATTTAATAAAAATAATTGTGACATAAAATCTTCACGTTTTCTTGACCAATATTCATTAGAATTATCTGTATAATCCTTCGATAATATTATTCCTAAATTCATAAGTTCATCACCGTAATAATTTCCTTCTCTGCCTTCTATTGAATATAACTTATTAGAATCTAACCCTTGTAACTTTATCCGATTATATTTTTCATTCGGTATGCATAAAGCTTGATAATAACCTACGATAGCTCGTGATTTATCCTCTGAAACAACCATCCATGACGTTTCATTTCTTTCAAAAGGATTTAGTATTCTGTAAAAATCACCTTTTTGAAATAGTGATTTATTCTTCTTAAAGAATTCAACTTGTTCCTTGACTATTTCTTTTTCTTCATCACTCAAGGTATTTAAATTGAGTTCATAACCAAAGGTTCCAAAGTATGCCACATTAGCTCTTGTATTAAGTGGAGTAAATCTTCCTACCTGGTGATTTGGCACTGCTGATACATGGCTTCCTATTGCACTTAATGGATAAATCATTGAAGTACCATATTGTATCTTTAATCTCTCTATAGCATCTGTATCATCGCTTGCCCAAGTTTGTGGTGCATAATAGAGCATTCCAGGATCAAATCTAGCTCCACCACCTGCACAGGATTCAATTAATATATTTGGATATTTAGCAATTATCTTTTCAGCTAACTTATATACTCCAAGAATATATCTATGGAATACTTCACCTTGTCTATCTGCTCCTAGTGCTAATGAATAAGGCTCTGTTATATACCTATTCATATCCCACTTAATATAAGAAATTTTAGAATTTCCTATTATGTCGTCCATTAAATTAAATACATATTCAATAACTTCATCCCTTGAAAAATCTAGGATAAGTTGATTTCTTCCATGAGACATATTTCTATTAGGTGTTTGAATAGCCCATTCTGGATGTTCTTTGAATAATTTAGTATCCTTACATACCATTTCTGGTTCAAACCACAATCCAAATTTCAGACCTATTTCTTCTACTTTTTTAGATAAGCCCGCTATACCGTTTGGCAGTTTTTCTTTATTTACAAACCAATCTCCAAGAGAACTTGTATCATCATTTCTTCGTCCAAACCACCCATCATCTAATACAAATAGTTCTATGCCTAAGTCTTTTGCAGTTCTTACAATTGAAAGAATCTTTTCCTCATCAAAATCGAAATATGTTGCTTCCCAATTATTCACAAGAACTGGACGTTCTTTATCCCTCCAGATTCCTCTTGCAAGTCTCGTTCTATACAGTTTATGATATGTTTGGCTCATTGCATTTAATCCATTGTCAGTATATACCATTACGCATTCTGGTGTTTGAAATTCTTCCTTTGAATCTAATTTCCATTTGAACTCATAAGGATTTATTCCCATCATAACTCTTGAAACTCCATAAGAATCAACTTCAATCTGCCCTAAAAAGTTTCCACTATATACTAAACTAAAACCATAAACTTCTCCTTTTTCTTCAGTTGTATCTGGACGCTTTAAAAGCATAAACGGATTATGAATATGACTACTTGCTCCTCGCAAACTATGAATTCCTTGGATTCCCTCCGTTAATTTTCTACTTTTTAAATGACACTCCCTTGCCCATGCACCTGATGTATGTATAAATTCAAAATTTGAATCAGGCAAATCAATGCTCATACTCATAGCATTATCAATATAAAACTCATTTAATCCTTCATTTGTTATTTTTGTATTTCTACATATGGCATCAATATCTTTGTAAATAGTATAGCTTAGAATAAGTTTACTATTTAACAACTCATCAAATAATATGATTTCTAATGTTTCTGCTTCTGAATTATTCTCAACATAAGTTGCTGGTAATCCCTTCAATTTATTTTTTCCACCATAGATCTTATGTTCCAAATACCTATAATTACTTATTCTACTTCCGTTCTTGCTTATTATCGTATGAGCTGGATATCTGTAATCTGTTGTTCCATAGCATGGATAATCCTGCTTTATATGTTCTAGCGATGTTGTGTGACTGCCTTCAAACATATTACATGAAGGTCTGAGTTCCCGTTCCATAATATGTTTAAAAGATTCTCTGTGCGTTAATCTTTTTCCATAATAAACATTTTCAACTTGTTCTATACCAGCAATTATTCTTACAATATAGCTTATATTATCATTATAAAGATGAAATTCTCTTGTACTCTTATTAAATTTAATTCCCATTTTAATTAAGTTCCTTCTTAAATTAATATTTATATAATAATAAAATCTAATATTCTTAAAAATATTTAAGACCTATTTCTATATATTTCCTTAAACTAATAAATAAACGCAGTTCAGATTTAATTTTTTTATACCACTGGATAACTCTTAAGTATTGTAAGATGTCCAATTATTTCATACTTGCCCAAAGTTGCAGGGATCAAATAACTATCACCTATTTTTATCTTCTCTAGATAACCATCTCCTTTTATAGTTCCTTCTCCATCAACACAGGTTAAAATATCAAATTTTTCTTTATCACTTTCGTCTTTTAATGTTTCATGTATAATGAATTTTTCCATTCCAAAATATTCATTTCTACACAACAAACTTCTTTTGAACCCATCAAATGAAACTTCCTCACCTTCAAGATTTTCACATTTAAGATCAAAATTTATAACTTCTAATGCCTTTTTCACATGTATTTCTCTTGGTCTTCCATAATCATAAACCCTGTAAGTAACATCACTATTTTGTTGAATTTCTGCTATAATAACTCCTTCACATATTGCATGGATAAGCCCACTATTTATTAAAAAGCAGTCACCTTTTTTTACTTCTATTTTGTTTAAATAATTTTCTACTTTTCCTGACTTTATTGCTATCTCAAACTCTTTCTTGGTACAATTTTTAGTTCCAACTATTAAAGCTGCATTAGGTTTGGCATCTACAACATACCAAGCCTCAGTCTTTCCATAATCGCCTTCATATTTAGCTGCATATTCATCTCCCGGATGAACTTGAACTGAAAGCTTTTCTTTTGAATTAATAAGTTTAACTAGCAGAGGTAGCTTCTCTGTAGAAACTTTACTACCAACTAGAGCATGTTCATATTTATTTATTAACTCATCAAATCTTGTTCCTTTTTCTTCTCCATTTTCTACAATTCCTATTCCATTTGGATGGCAAGCTATATCCCAGCTTTCTCCAATACTACCACTTGGAAGATTATCTCTAAATTTTTCTAAATCTCTTCCTCCCCAAATTTTTTCATAATATAAATTTTCAAATTTTATTGGATACATTTTTCCCCTCCATATAGTTTCCATATTTCTTCAATTAGAATTTAACTAAACTTCATAATTAACAACGTTTTCAACTAGTCAATTGTAATATAAAAATCACACTTTTAAACAGTTGACTTTTTTAGCTTAACGTTTAATTAAACAATTATATTATACAGCTAATTAGTAAACATATCAATATAATTTCTATTAGCCGTTTTAATAATAAATTAAGTTTGATATTCTTTGCTTTTACAAAATTTCTTTTAAATATCCAATTAACTCTATTGCTGCTTTTTCATGCGATAACTTCCCAGGATGCTTTCTTGAACCTACAGTTTCTTCGTTAGTATTTGGCAGTTGGAATACCGAAACCTTTTTTTCTCCTGTATTTTTAACATAAATATCTACTGCACGATAAATTGCTGGGAGCATCTCCCCACCAAGCATTCCATTTACCCACACTATATTTGCACTCTTATTAAATTTCCTAAGCTTAACAAGAAAATCATACACAGCCTTTTCAAATGTTTTTAAATCTTCTTCATTAAATGTACCATCTTCATTTAATCTTTGCTTATAAGTTTCACCAGTCACCTCATCTATCCATTCAGGAGAATTAAAAGCTCCTCTATCATTTGTTCCAAGATTCACCACCACAACATCTGGTTGCCAAGAATCAAAGTCATTAGCTTTAAAAGCTCCTAAAGTTTCATTTTTCTCTCCAGTGAGAATACCACAAACTTTTTCATAGTACTGTGGGATATTAAAATGTGGATTATTATCCCAACTAGTAAGCACTCCCCATCCACTTTCTGAAATGACTCTATAATCAGCATTCAAAGCCTTTGCTACTATTGTACTATAATTATCTATTGCACTAAACCACATAGAAATCCAATCATCTTCTTGCTTAGCTCCTATCACTCCTTCTCCTGACGTTATACTATCACCTATAAATTCAATTTTATATTTCTTTTCTTCTATTGGTAAAAATTCTCCATCAAATTTTACAGCATGTATTTGCATAAAACTTGCTGGATCTCCATTCATAGCTTGAACATCTCTTACTATGCAAACATTCTTCACTTCATTTTCATTCATGCCTCTAAATACACATATCCAATACCTTCCTGCAGTAAGCATCTGTCTGCTTACCGGAGACGAGTTAATAACTACACTTATCCAAGGTTCATACATATCGTAATCTACTTCTACTTCAATCCAAAGTTCAGAGCCTTTTGCATTTAACTCAATACCACTACCTGTCCAAAATACTGTTAATGGAGAAAGACATCCTGTTGTTCTGCCATGAACTTTTAAATTTTCAATATCTAATAATGTATGCACTTTTAAATTTCTATTTTCTTTCATCTTATTTTTCCT
This sequence comes from Clostridium saccharoperbutylacetonicum N1-4(HMT), assembly GCF_000340885.1. Taxonomy (NCBI): domain Bacteria; kingdom Bacillati; phylum Bacillota; class Clostridia; order Eubacteriales; family Clostridiaceae; genus Clostridium; species Clostridium saccharoperbutylacetonicum. The sequence continues at coordinate 5,844,044 of NC_020291.1, forward strand.
CCTAAAATACGCTTTATCTAAAAAAAATATTTTTATTATTAAATTTATTTTACATTTGCAATTTTTTCAATTTATAAAACTCACCTTTTTTCTCCATAAGCTCCTCATAAGTTCCAAACTCTTCTAAACCACCATTTCCTATAACCGCAATCTTATCTGCATTTCTAATTGTAGATAATCTATGAGCAACCACCAAGGTTGTCCTATCTTTAACTAAATTCTCAATTGATTCCTGTATCTTTTTTTCTGAAATACTATCCAAAGCAGATGTTGCTTCATCAAGAACTAATATTTTAGGATTTCTTGCAAATGCCCTTGCTATAGATATTCTTTGACGCTGACCACCAGAAAGATTCATTCCATGCTCAGTTATTTTAGTATCTACTCCATCTGGAAGCGACTCTATTAATTCTTCTAAATTGGCAGCCTTGATTATTCTATTTAATTCTTCATATGAAATACTATTTGTTCCATAAATAATATTTTCACGAATAGAATCAGAAAATAAAATTGCATTTTGTGGCACAACTGCAATATGTGAGCGATAACTTTGAAGATTAAGTGTTGCAATATCTTGATTATCAATAAGTACTTGTCCTTCTGTTGCTTGAAAAAATCCAATTACAAGATTTAAAATAGTTGATTTCCCAGCTCCTGAAGCGCCTACAAAAGCTATTGTTTCACCTGGATTTATAGTAAAATTTAAATTTGTTAAAATTGGGAGTTCACTATCTTTATATTGAAAATTAACATTTCTAAATGTAATTTCACCTTTAACCTCTTTAATTTTCTTTTTCTTACGATTATTTTCTATATCATCAGAAAGAAGTATATCTCCAATTGAAGACACGGATTCTAAGCCTTTCGCAATAGTAGGCAGTAATGTTATAACACCTGCTATCTGAGCAACTATTGATCCAAAATAAGTTTGATAAAGTACAACCTCACCTATTGAAATATAACCTTTTACTGCTATATACCCTGTAAATCCAAGACATATTATTTGGAAAACTTGAAATGCTACCCAGCTTATTGATGAAAAATATGCCTGAATTAGATCTAATTTCAAACCCTTTTTCTCAACGTTAACTAGCTGTCTGTCTATTTTCTTCGTTTCTTGTTTTTCTAAAGCATGAGCTCTTGTAACAGGAATTAATTCTACCATCTCCATTACACTAACTGAAGTATCTTCCATCTCTTTTCTATAATCACTATTATATCTTTTAATTTTCCCACTAAATACAATAATAATAATCACTGCTACAGGTATAGTTCCAACAAAAAATATAAATACTGTTAAACTTTTAAAAATTACAACCCCCAAGGCTACAACAATATTTAAAGCTATGCCTAATATAGTAATAAAAACTTGAGATGATAAATTTTCGATTTGCTCCACGTCCCGCATAATTTTTGATTGCAAACGTCCTGATTGCATTTCATTATGATATGCAATAGAGAGTTGCTGCAATTTTTTAACGAGAGTGCTCCTTAATTCTCTTTCAACACTTCTTATAGTTTTAGCATATAACACTGTATGTATATAATTTGTGGGTACGTTTTGTAGTACCATAACGAGGATTATAATAACATTTACTATAATTATATTAACAGCATTCTCACCCTTATCAGTTGCAGCATTTATAATATTTGCTGATACAACAGGCATAATCCATACAGGAGAACTTTTAATCAAAAAGAATATAACTGAAAAAAAGAGGTTTAAATAATATCCTTTATATATTCCAATAAGAGTTTTCAAAGTATTATTTTCATTTTGTTTGAATATTTCTAAAAGAGCTTCTTCTTGTGGTTCTAATTTGTCATCTAATTTATTTTTTAATTCTATCACTCTTTCACCACCATATCATAATATTTCTTTATAATTTTTTCTGCTGGTTTTCCATATACATCATATCCCTTATCATTTTTAGCTCTACTTAATAAATACTGACTTCCTGCCCAATCCCACATAGCAAAACCAGATACCCATTCACGCTTAATTGAAGATTCAAACATAGTTTTATACCATTCTGCTTGCTCATTTAAATCTATGTTTCCTTCAAGACTCCAATCATTCGGAACCTCTGAAGAACCTTTTGTAGACATACAACCCGCTTCTGCAAAGAAAAATGGTTTATTATATTTTTTCACTACCTTTTCAATACGATTCAATTCTTTTTCCCAATCAGAAATAGGATAGTAACCACTCGAAGAAATAACATCTATACAATCCCACCATTTTACATTATGCTCTTGATATTTATCTGTATTATAAGATACAATTCCTTTGTAAACATTTCTGATATCTGAAATAAGTTTACGCCACTCATTTTCTCTACGCTCTGACATAACCATTTCACAACCCGCTATAAACATTTCACAACCTGTTTTTTGAGCAATAGTAGCATAATGAATTTGAAAATCTGTATATGAAGCAAACCATTTACTCCATTTTGGCTCACAGTGAACATCTTCATCAAAAAAATTAATATATGCTCTCCAAGTTCCATTTTTACAATTAACCGTTGGCTTAATAGCTATTCTAAGCCCAATATCCTTTGCATAATTTATAATATCTTCTAACTCTTCATCTGATACAGTTGAATTAGATATATAACAAATCTCTTCTGATTGCGGAGTATCCTGTAATCCATTTGGTACAAGTATTATAAAATTGATTCCAACTCTTTCTTTTAAATTATCTAAACTCTCATAAGTTTTCTTCTTCAAATAGCTACCCTTCCTAGCAAAAGGTGCAAATGTAAAACCCTTTATAAACTCCATAAAATTCATTCCTTTCTTTAGTTAATACAATAACAAATAATATTCTTGTTTATTATTTGTTTATTGCACCGTTATCCACATATACTATACCAATTCTATTTTTTATCTGATATAATACAATTGTTTAAAAATAGAACAAATCTATTTTATGGAGGCTATCATGAATTATTTATTTGAAGAAATTAATGTTTTAGTATCACCCTACGAAGCTTTTATAGCTGGTACCAAATATGGAAATTTCCCAATCAAAGCTCATTGGCATTATTATATGGAAATTATTTTTATCCTTAAGGGAACTTCATTAATAAACTGTAATAACAACGAATACATTCTTGAAGCTGGCGACTTAATTTTATTCCATCCCCAAGCAGTTCATTCAATTTTTTCAGCCTCTAACGAACCACTGAAATACGGAGTGCTAAAGTTTGATATAAACAATCTTCACATAAACAGTAATTATACCCCAAAGCTTAGTTTAATCTTTAAATGTGCAATAGATAACCCTTATGCTGCTATATTAATTTCTTCAAAAGCATTTAATAGTTCAATAGAAAATATATTCACAAGCTGCATTGAAGAAGTGGCCAATAAAGATTATGGCTACGATATCCGTTTTCAATCTCTAGTTTCATCATTATTGATAGAAATTCTTAGAATTTGGAGAAAAAATGGATTTGATACAAATAATATAATGTTAACTCCTTACGACACTGATTCATTACATACAATATTACAATATATAGACGAACATTCACATGAATCAATAAAAGTTGAATCTCTTGCCGAGAAGTGCCACATGAGTTATTCATACTTTGCTAAGAAATTTCACGAATTATACGGTCAATCCTGCAAGGATTATATTGAATTTATAAGATTGAGTAAAGTTAAAGATTTATTGTTATTCACAAATTTTGACCTTAACTATATCAGTCAAGAAACAGGCTTTGCAGATTGTAGTCATTTAATACGAACCTTTAGAAAAAATACAGGTATAACTCCAAAACAATTTAGAAAACAACACCTTATAGATCCCAACTATTAAAATTTGCAAAAAAATAAGGCCCCAGTTACTTAAGCTATCGAGAATATAATTATAAATCTCTATATTCTCGATATAATACTACGTAAAAGAGTTCCTTTTTTCTACTTTACTATGATACTAATATTCCTAAAATAGTCACTTCACTTGCAATACTTTCTTTAATTACATTTATTTCGATTTTATATTTCTTAACTTCATCACTTAATTCCAATATCTCAGTTGCAGAATAATCTCCCCAGCCATCTTTAAAATAAGTGTCTAATAATACCTTTTCTTTATCATTAACTTTGACACTAATTTTTCCTGAATTCTCAGAAACACTCTTTTTATATAGCAAGATAATATTTTTTGCAGATAGCTCAAAAAACAATCTTCCATGATCAGCAATTTTCCCGTCATATTTCCATCCATTCTTAAATACTTGAAATCCTTCATCATAATTATCAAACCCTAGGATTTCTTCTGGTTTTATACTAGAATTATTTATAATTTTTCCGTTTATATATCTATCCTCAAATACACAAGGTATATCTAAAATATTATCTAAACTCTTTATTTGTTCTCTTTTTTTATAGTCATTATTATAAATATTATTAATAAAATGAACTAATAGCTGCGATATTATATAGTGCCCATCATCACTTGGATGAACCTCATCAGTTAAAACATCAGAAAATTTCATTTTATTTTTTTCAACTTCACATTTAAGGGCATCTCTAAAGCTTATCATTGGTACATTATATCTATTACCTATTTCTACTTGTTGTTCTTGAACATTTAATCCCGTATCCATAGTCATAAACACTTCTACTACTGCTGGTTTATTTTCACTAGCCAATAATCTTCTAATTAAACTTTCATAAGCAACTTTACAGGAATAATCCTCATCATCATTTACAGCTGCATCAACAAAAACTATATCTGGACTTTCATTTATCACCTGCATCTCAGCTCTATGCACCCCAATTAAAGATCCCGTAGCACCTACCCCTGCATTTATATGTTTCACATTTACATTATTAAACTTGTTTTCAAACCACTTATATGTCAATTCAACATAGCATTTTTCTGGAACTGTAGAATTACATCCTTGTGTTATTGATCCACCTAAAAATGCAATGGTTATATTCTCACCTTTTTCAATTTTAGCAAATAATTTTAATATTCTACTTATATCGCCCTTATTTACTAATGAACTATCAAACATCTCTTCTGTAATTTTAAATTCCACTTTTCTCCCTCCTAATGAATTCATTAATAAAGTCAATAATAAAACACAAGATAATTTACACAAGTGTTATGAATTATCTTGTAATTATTTTTTTAATTCTTTAACTGTGTCTTTTATAACTATTTTCCCACATATAACTCTTCTTGCTGGTTTATAGTCAACTTTACGAACTTTTTTAAGTATAACATCAACTGCTGTTTCTGCCATTGTTTTCATATCAACTTCAAAAGTTGTTATTCCTAAATCAGATATTTCTGTAATTAAATAATTATCAAATCCAACAACTGAAATATCTTCAGGAACTTTATATCCTTTATCTTGAAGTTTTTTAATTAGAAGATATGCTACTGAATCACAATTACAGGCAAAAGCAGTAGGCATTTTTTCAGGCAACTCAAAATTTAATTCTTTTTTACCTATCTCCCTATCTGAAATATAACTATTAGAGGTATATTCAATTCCTCTTTCTAGCAAAGCTTTTGTAAAACCTAAAAATCTGTCTTGAATGCTACTAGTAGCACGTGGATTTCCTACAAATAGAATGTCTCTATGTCCCATTTCAATTAGATAATCAGTTAGTAAATACATTCCATAATAATTATCTGAAGTAACTGTATCATAATCAATGTGCTTATCATATGTATCTAGCATTACTACTGGAACATCATCAAGACTATTTAAAAATTCAACATACTCTTTCTTTAATTCCCCCATAACAATGATCCCATCAACCTTACTATCCTGTAACATCCTTGGAACCACATTATTATTTTCATCTTCTCGATTTACTACCTCCATGATTCCATAATATGATTTTTGGGTTAATGCATTTAATACATTTTGATATAACTCCCAATAGAAAGAATGATACATTTCAACAAATCCTTCTGGAATTAGTACCCCTATATTGTATGTGTAACCATCTCTTAGAGATCTTGCAATAGAATTTTGGCGATATCCCATCTCTGCTGCAACTTTTTTAATTTTTTCTCTTAACTCATCACTAACTCCATCTTTATCTGATAGAGCCTTAGAGACTGTTACTTTACTCACCTTTAAAACTTCAGCAATATCAGCAAGTTTAATTGCTTTTGCCATATATTATTCATCCCCTTCCTGTATATGTAAAACTAATTCTCATAAATGCTTTCATTAAAACAATATTATATATTCCAATTATAAATCACTTAAGAATTTCTTGAATTGAGATGTACAAACTTAATTAGTGTTTATATATACCGAATTATCAAAATATCTCTCAATATTTAACACTTAGTTTACCCCTAATTATTATATTTATCACTTCAAATTACGCTTTATATGAATAAACGATTAGTTTTCACAATTATACCTTTATTATACAATAAAAAACTGTATTTCGCTATTAGTATATACTCTAAACGAGTTTACAATATTAGCTAAAAATACAGTTCAATTATTTTAACTTATTAACCTTATCACTTTATATTTAAAGTTAACGATTAATTACGAGGTATAATTCTACTATAATCTTCCTTCTAGACTATCTATTGCTCCAAGTTCATTATGTTCTTTTATGAATTTTACAGTTTCATCAATAGTAGTATATGCTAAACCTACATAAGTATCTGCCGCACCATAATAAATGGCTATTCTTCCTGTTTTAGCATCCGTTAAAGCTGCACATGGGAAAACAACATTTGGAACAAATCCACGTTCTTCATACCATTCTTCCGGTGTTAACATTATGCTTCCAGCTCTATATAAAACTTTAGATGGGCATTCTTTATCTAAAAGTGCTGCACTCATAGAGTAGACTAATCCGTTGCATGTTCCAGTTACACCATGATAAAAAATCAACCAACCTTCATCTGTTTCAATAGGTGCAGGGCCACAACCAATTTTTACTGACTGCCACCATCCATTTCCACCTTTTTGCATTACAATTCTATGCTTTCCCCAATAGTTCAAATCCGGACTTTTACTTAAGAAAACATCACCAAAAGGAGTATGACCATTATCACTAGGTCTTGATAGCATAATGAATTTCCCATCAATTTTCTTAGGGAATAAAACTCCATTACGATTAAATGGCAAGAACGGATTTTCCAATCTTGTAAATGTCTTAAAATCTTGTGTCTTAGCTAATCCAATTGCTGCTCCATCAAAATCTCCACACCATATAATATAATATGTGTCTTCTACTTTTACTAATCTTGGATCATATGCATATAGAGGTTGATAATCCTCTCCATTCTCATCAACAAATTTTATTCTTTCTTTATCAAAATTCCAGTTAATTCCATCTTTGCTGTGACCTAAATAAATATGAGGTCTTCCATTGATGGTTTCTCCACGAAAAACTCCAATAAACTCTTTATTATATGGCATTACTGCACTATTAAAAATTCTTGATACACCTTCTACAGGATTTCTCCCTATAATTGGATTTTCTGTATGTCTCCATATTGGACCTTCAAAGTTATTTGGCTTTTCCTGCCATGGCATATTTTCTAGTTTTTCACCTAAAATTTTACTCATATCAATTCACCTTTCTCAAGAAACTATTAATATTATGCAATAAACCTTTATTAATACATAACTTAACATTACTTCTCACTTCATATTTTATTGTTTTACAACTTTTATTAACTTATCTTATTATTCTTTTACCGATCCAGATACTAGTCCACTATAAATATATTTTTGTAATGTAATAAACACAAGGAAGGTTGGAATCATAATCAGAACCATCCCAGCTGCTATTATTTCCCAGTGAGCACCATATGGTCCCTTAAATTTAAATAGTGTTGTAGATATTGTTAATAATTCTGCTTTTGGAGTATATAAAAATGGAGTATAGAAATCATTATAAACACCAACTCCTTTTGTGATCAAAACAGTTATAATTGCTGGCGAAAGTAGTGGAAGAATTATTTTGTAGAATATTTGAAAATAATTAGCACCATCAATTATTGCAGATTCATCTAATGAAACCGAAATATTTTCCAGGAATTGCAAGAATATATAAATACTCATTATATCTGTACCACAATATAATATTATTGGGGCTAATCTAGTATTAAATAACCCTAATCCAGATACTATTTGAAATGTCGCAACTTGTGTTGCGATACCTGGAATCATTACTGCCACTAAAAACATTCCATTAACAAATTTACTAAACTTTGTTTTAAATCTACTAAATATGTATGCTGCCATAGAACCAGTAAGCACTGAACCCAAAAGAGAGAATACTAAAACAATTAACGTATTTTTAAAACCATTAAGCATATTTCCTTGGTTAAATACCACTTTAAAATTATCAAAATTCAAAAATGATTTAGGTAATTGTAATGCATTTGTTGAAGAATATTCCGTACTTGTCTTAAAGGCTGCAAAAAATACACTTAAGATAGGAATAATGAATACTAGTAAAAAAAAGATTAATACAGCATATTTAACTGTTTCATAAGCAATCTCTTTTCTATTCAACTTTCTTTTACTCATGTTTTAATCACCCTTTCCTCTTCATAACTGCATTTTGTATGCTAGTTATAATAATACACATTGCTAACAATATCATTGCCATTGCAGAAGCTAAACCAACTCTATGATTTTGGAATGCATATTGTACAGTTTGAATTATAAAAGTCATACTTCCATTTCCACCATTAGTCATTATATAAGGGGTTTCAAATGCTGACAATGCTCCTGTAAGTGCTAGGAATAATTGTAATCCCAAAATTGTTGAAATACCTGGTATTATTATATATCTGAGCTGTTGAAATCTACTAGCCCCATCAACTCTAGCTGCTTCTAAAATATCTGATGAAATTGAAGCCATTGCAGCTGAAAACATTACGATGTTATATCCAACATATCTCCAGACTGATACTGAAGCCAAAGATATGTTAACAATCTTTGGATCTTGTAGCCAATACTTTATAAGTCCACCTAAACCAACAGCATTTAATATAGTATCAAAGGTACTTCCTGGTTGAAAGAAGAATATAAATACAAAACTTATTGCAACACTATTAATTAATGATGGGAAAAAGTATACTCCTTTAAACAAATTAGAAAATTTACATTTAAATGATACTAAGTATGCAATTAAAATACCTAATGCAATTTGCACAAATGATGCAACAAAATAATATATACTTACAAATAAAGGTTCAAAATACTTCGTATCACTAAGTATAGTTTTATAATTTTTCAATCCCACAAAAGTTTTAGTTTTGCTAACTCCATCCCAATCTGTGAAGCTATATCCTGCCATTGCTACTGCAGGCAAATATGTGAATACTACTAATAACACTACTGGAACAGCTAAAAACAAAGCAGAAATTATGATTTTTTGTTTCTTATAAGGCAAAGAAGAAAAACTAAATTTTTTCTTAGTTGTACTAGGTGTTATATGCTTAGCATTTGTTACCACTAATAACACTCCTTTACTTTTAATTTGAAGGACTTAAATCAGTTTTCTGATAACCTCTCCCCGTTAACAGTTATTAAAAGTAAATGTCTATTACTATTTTTTTACTGATTTAAGCCCTACTACATCTTATTAAAAAATTATTTTTTAATAAATAATTTTTCAAGCAACTAAATTTTACTATTTTCCAATAGATTCAATTCCTTTTGTCCAATTATCATTTAAAGAATTCATATATTGATCAAATGTTTGTTTTCCATTTCCTAATCCAATTTCTATAATAGTTTTAACCCATTTGCTATCACTAAGGTTAATTAGTGATTCTTTTTGTACTTTGTCTAAATCAACAGCATTTTGAGTAGAACCCATCTTTTGTTGAACTAATTCAGCATTACTTCCTGATAAGTAAGCAGGCAACTTAGCACCAACAATAGAAGAAATCATATTAGAATCATTTGGATATTTTTCTACGAAATATTTTACAAATTCTTTTGCAATATCTTTATTTTTACTGTGGACATTTACCCCCATCATAAAATCAGACGCTATCTGAATAATTTGTTTACCATTATGATTTACAGGCGCACTCATAAACTTAATATTTTCAGGTGTTTTTGATTTAGCTTGAATTTGTCCTATAGCCCATGAACCTAGTGCCATTACGCCTATTTTATTATCAGCCATATCTTGTTTTGATTTTTCCCAATCTGATGTCATCGGATCTTGCTCAACATATTTATTAGCTACTGCATCATTTAATAATTTTAATGATGTATAAAGAGTAGATCCTTGCTTAAACGCATTCTTGTCATAAGTCACTTTATTTGGATAATCTACATCTCCTGAAACATTAACAAATTGTGCATTAGTCCAGTTAGTTAAAGCCCAATCTGCTACATAGTTTGTATATAAAGGAACTGCAGATGTTTTTTCTTTTATAGCTTTTAAGGCAGCCATAAATTCTTCTGGGGATGTTGGTATTTTTGTAATTCCAGCATCTTTAAAAACCTTTTCATTATATACAAAACCATTTGCATTAGCACCAGTTGATAAACCATAAACTGTTCCATCTACATTAGCATTATCAAGGAACGCATATTTATCTTTAAGTTCTGATTCAGTTCCCATTGGTTCATAAAAGTCTTTATATTGATTTTTTGTAATATTAGAAGGCATCATTAGAACATCACCATAGTCCTCTGTTCCCATTCTAGTATTCATTGTATTTTGATAATCGTTTACTGATTCAAAATTAACTGTAGTTCCAGGATGTTTTGACTCAAATTCTTCTTTATATTTTTTAAAAACTTCATCCATATCAGTTCTATGTGTTAATACTGTAAGTGTTGATCCTGATTTTCCATCGTCTTTACTAGATGAGCTTGTACCACTACTACCACAACCAGTTAAAGTTCCAACAGCTAGTGCTCCAGCAATTAATATTGCTAAATTTTTACGAATTTTCATTTTACATACCCCTTTTCTAAGTTTTTAAGTTAACGTTTAACTGGTTTTAGTATATATAAAAATTTAATCGTTGTCAATAATTTAAGTTATCATTTTTATATTTAAGTTACTCTTTTTGATTTGTAAGTTAACATTTTACTTTTCTGTTTTTATAATATATTTCTTTATTCCGCTCCATGCACAAAAGCTGCAAAAAAAACTAACAAATGAAAATGTACAAAATAAAATTGCTAGTAAATTAAATGGTAAAAATACAGCACTTGCTTCGAGTAATCCCATACATATTATCAATGTTATAATAGAATATTTAACATATATAATGCTTAATAAAAATGAATTCTTAAACATTTCTCTTAAGGTTAAATTAACACTTACACTCATTGGATAAATATATATTGACCAAATGCCGAATAATATTCCAGCTATAACTAAAATCGAAATTATAATATTATAAATCAAACCTTCTGACCTAACACAAAATATTAATGATTTACTCAAAATCACAACAAATATAATTTGAAAAATAAAAATAACAAAAGAAGATTTCCAATTCTTCTTAATAGCTTCCTTAAAGTCATAATATAAGTCTGAAGGTTTATCTTGCACCATCTTGATAGTAACTGCAGTCATTGCTCCAATAGCTGGTCCAATTGTAACTATAGGTATACAAGTTATAATAAATAGTAAATTCAGTTTAAAAAGCGAGGTAAATTCACGTAAAAATATATTCCAAAACAAAGCCATTCCTTCCTTTGGAGGTGCATCTTTTGAAACACCTGGTCCCTCTCTATTGTAGTCAAAGAAAAATAATCTCATAGTACACCTCCATAGTTTTTTTGCTTATCTTAATATATATTATTACAATTATCCCCATTCAATATTAAATTATCAATGACTGATGATTTTCTTTGCAAATCTATAACTTTTTAACAATTCTTTTTGCAACATATAAATATATATATAATTCTAATGAATATTAATTTTTTTAAATACAATGCTAATCATTAAGGTGATTTTAAGCACAAAATCACCTTAATAGTTGCTAATTTTATATTAACTTTAATTAATTGCAAATAGTTTTACTTGTTTCTTTATCAAATAAATGTATTTTTTCTTCATCTATAGCAACTTTAATTGCATCTCCTGGATGCATAAATGTACTTGCAGATGCACGAATAGTAAGTTTTTTATCATTACAATAAACGTGGAGATACACTTCAGCTCCCATTAATTCTTGAATAACTATTTGCGTAGCTAATACATTCTCTTTATACTTTTCCAAAAATTCTTTTTCTATGCCAATATGTTCAGGCCTAATTCCAAGAACAACATCCTTCCCAACATATGATTCAAATGTTTCTTCTCCACCTTTATTTTTAGGAATCAAAATACTATACTCATCAAACTTAACATAGTATTCTTTTTCTTTTTTTTCAATAACTCCATCTATAAAATTCATTTGTGGTGATCCAATAAAACCAGCAACAAATTGATTAGCTGGTAAATTATATAGCGTCATTGGTTTATCAACCTGTTGTATGTATCCGTCTTTCATAACAACAATTTTATCTCCCATTGTCATTGCTTCTACCTGATCATGAGTAACATATACAAACGTAATTCCTAATTTTTTATGTAGCTTAGTTATTTCCCCTCTCATTTCAGCACGAAGTTTTGCATCTAAATTCGAAAGTGGTTCGTCCAAAAGAAAAACAGCTGGTTCGTGAACCATAGCTCTTCCTAATGCTACACGTTGCCTTTGACCACCAGAAAGTTCCTTAGGCTTACGATTCAATAAATATTCAATATCAAGAATTTTGGCTACATTTCTAATTTTTTCATCTATTAATTTTTTATCCATTTTTCTTAAATTCATACCAAATCCAATATTTTTGTATACAGTCATATGTGGATATAATGCATAATTTTGAAAAACCATTGAAATATCTCTATCTTTCGGAGAAACATCATTGACTAATCTATCACCAATATATAATTCTCCACCACTTATATCTTCCAATCCTGCAATCATTCTTAACGTTGTTGATTTACCACACCCTGATGGACCAACTAAAACAACAAATTCCCCTTCATCAATTTTTAAATTCAAATCCTTTACAACGGTTACATTGCCGGGATAAGTTTTTACTATATTTTTAAATAGAATATCAGCCATTAAAAAACCTCCTAAAATAACGCTTAATTGTTAACTTTTTTAGTTTAACGTTAATCTTAATAATATAAATATACCATTCTTTTTTAATTCTTACAAGAATAAAAAAATAAATAAGATTTAATTAATTTTTAATTAAATCTTATTTATTTGAATCCAACTTTCTATTTTTCAAAGTTTAATTTATCTGAATTTGTCACATTCCAAGGGTCTTTTAATTCACTATCAAAGGTAACATTTTTAAATGAACTATTGGTTAAATAATCTATTTTTGCTTCCTTAGTATTATTAAATGATACATTTTCAAAATGAATATCAGTATGACACATATCCTTTAAACCCAACACAAATATTGCATTACTTTTTGCTCCATCCACACTGCAATTAATAATATTAATATTTTTGAATTGTGGCAAATCCTGAGCTGGCTTAAAAGCCCCTGTTGCAGTGCTATTACTATAGTTAGATGTAAATATAAATGGTTCTCCTTCTCCATCAGTAATATTTTTTAATGCTGAGTCTCTAAATATAATATCTTTTGCGCCTCCACCTGTTCCTGGTGATGATTTACAACGTAATCCAGAACCTGTACCATTCATAACATTATCTTCTGCCAAAATATTTTCTATCCAAGCTGCTGTATTACTACCAGCCACAATTGCACCATGCCCACGACCAAAATAGTTATCAAATACCCAAACATCAGTTACAGGCTTACGATTTTTTTCTGCATCTGCACCTTTTCCCGCTGTAAAATTCACACAGTCATCTCCTGTATCAAAAACACAATTTAATACTGTTAATCCTTTGGAATCAAAATCTATTCCATCTGAATTATTGCAATCAAAAGTTTTAATTAGTGCACCATTTAATACTACATTACTACAGCTATTACTTCCAATTGTATGTTGACTTGGATTAACAAATGAAAGTCCATCTCCATAATAAACATTATTTATATTGCTTATTGATATTAAATTAGATCTTCTACTGTAAGCTTCTGTGTCTGAAAGCCCCTTAATTTTCGCTGCTTTATATTGCTTAGCTGCAAGGATACCATTTTCTTCAACAGTTTTTATACTACTTTTTAGTGAATTAGGAAAATTAGTTGTTTTTTCTGGTTCACCTTGTTTCCACCCATTCCCATCTATTACTCCACTACCTACAATTTTTAGATTGGAACTATTACTACCTATAGCATTAATAAGTGCACTACTTTTACCTGTTCCACTTTTTATATAATCTTCTGGATTTTCAGAGCCTAAAAGCTTTCCATCAACTTGAAAAATAATATCACCTTTTAGCCAAATAGCTCCAGATTTAAATACTTTTCCGGCTGGAATTAAAACTTTACCATCTGAAGTACAGGCATCTATAGCTTTTTGAATTGCATTTGTATCTAAAGTTTTTCCATCACCAACAGCTCCATATTTGGTAACATCAAATATCTCTGGTGTTTTTGTTGTAGTTTGAATCACTTGATTACTATCTTGTGATTCCTTGCCATTTTTATCAACCGCCCTAACTGTAAAAGTATATGAAGTATTTGGATTAAGACCAGAAACTACATAATTATGCATACTTATGTTTACTGCTGATTTGTTGCTTGAATCTTTATAGAAATTATCTATAAAGGGTTTAGCTTTTGAATTTTTATTATCATTTGAGTTACCTACAAGTTTTCCATTCATATATATATTGTAATTTTTTATATTGTTATAATTTTCAGGTTTGTGCCAAGCCAAGGTAATACTATTATCATCATAAGCTAAAATTGGAACAGATAAATCTTGCGGTGCTAATACATCAGTTGCTGCTACGCCGTTGTTTTTTGATAAAATTAACCCTATAAATATTACTGCGATTACTCCAAAGACTATTACTGAAGTTATAGCTACCTTCTTTCTCATTACTTGCGCCTCTTTTCATACTTAACTATAAAATAATTCACATGATCTTTTTGTTAACATATTCTAACTAATTGCATTATATCCTGTTAAAATGTCAAACGCATGTCATACCAAACGACGCCTCCATGTGTTGATTCTGAAATTCCTTCATTTTCAAAACCAAATTTTTCGTAATAATGAATCAATTTTTCTTTACAAGTAAGTACCAATCCAGTGCGTCCTTGAGTTTTGGCATCAGCAATAACTCTAGTTATTATTTTTTCTGCACAACCTAACCTACGATATTCTGGTATAGTATTTACACCAAAAATCATTTGCCATTCACCCTTTTCATTATGTAAATTAGCATTTTCAAACATCTCATCACATAATTTTCTCTTATCTGTGACCATTCCATTTACAAAACCAACTAGCTTTCCATCATCCTCTAATAGCCAAAAATGGTTAGGATAAATTGTTAATCTATTCTTGAAATCACTTTCTGAAGCTGCTTCTGCTACTGGGAAACACAATGATTCAACAGCAGTGATTGCTTGTATATCTTCTATGGTTGCAATTCTTATCTCCATTTTCATTAGCTCCTTTTATTTATTAGAATTATTTTTCTTCAACGTTTTTTCTAAATCTGAAATATAAACTGCTTGTTGTTTTTTCAAATATATTCCTACAAAAGGTTTCATAATCCACTTTTTAGTTAACACATTCTCTGTAAAATTTATCTCTGTCCTATTATCATCTATCTTTGAAAATAATCCTACCCAATGGCCATGCATATTATTATTATCCATATCAAACTCATAACACGTCATAGGTTCAAATTTAGTTATTGTAAAAGTTGTAGCATATCCTTCTTTTGTATACTCCACAAATTTTTTTTCTGCTTCCAAAATCTCAATTTTACTTAAATCACTCCTCCATGAATAATTATCAAGAGAAGTTACTACTTCCCATACAGTTTTTATACCCTCGTTTAAAATTAGTTTTATATTTGCACTTGCCATTTTATCCCACCTTCAATATGACATTTCATTATTATTATAACTTATTTATACCCATAATAATGTAATCATTCAATCATTTTCTGTTTTTAAATTACTAAATTACATTGGTTTTCAC
Source organism: Clostridium saccharoperbutylacetonicum N1-4(HMT) (assembly GCF_000340885.1). Classification (NCBI taxonomy): domain Bacteria; kingdom Bacillati; phylum Bacillota; class Clostridia; order Eubacteriales; family Clostridiaceae; genus Clostridium; species Clostridium saccharoperbutylacetonicum. Next base: position 5,860,190 of record NC_020291.1, read on the forward strand.
ATTAAAATACCTTTATAAATAACAATAACAAATATTTTGTTTACCAATTTATCCATGTTAAGCAGATAAAAAAGAGCTAAGAGAAATTTTAAATCCTCTTAACTCTTCTTATATAAATAAATTTATTCTATCTATAATTTTTCACAACCATTAGCTGATTAACAAATTTAAACTTTAAATTTATTTACTTCCACAAGCATTGCATTAGTCATGCTATTAAGCATTTGTGCTGCTGATGCAACCTCTTCCGTTGAAGCATTCATTTCTTCTGAAGACGCTGAAATTTCTTGAGAAGATGCTGAAACTTCAACTGAAATTGAAGATAAACCATCTATTTTATTTAAAATTGTGTTCTTATCTTTTTCTATATTTTCAGCTGATTTTTTAACAACATCAATTTTAGGAATTACTTCATCTACTGCTTCAATTATCTTTTTAAATGATATTACTGAATTTTCTATAACATCAACTTGATTCATCAATTCATTATCCATAGTAACAGAATCTTGGACAATAACGTCTGTATCTTTAGATATTCCACTTATTAACTTACTTATACTTTCAGATGACTCTTTTGATTGTTCTGCAAGTTGTCTGATTTCATCTGCAACTACTGCAAAGCCCTTACCAGATTCACCTGCTCTCGCTGCCTCAATTGCTGCATTTAATGCTAATAAATTTGTTTGATCAGCCACTTCGTTTATCAGATTAGTGATTTCATTTATTTTATTTACATTCCTACCAAGTTCAGTAATCTTACTATAAAATGTTTTGAATGAATTACTTACATTTGTTACTGATTGATTTAATCCATTCATTTCATTACTACTATCCCCCGCCATCACGCTTATCTCTCTAGAATTCGAATCTACAATCTGTATTTCTTTAACCATTCCAGACAACTTCTTGCTAAACTCACTAAGAATTTCTGTTATATATATTAATTCTTCTGATTGATTGCTCGTACCTGTAGCAATTTCAGATATTGCTCCTGTAACATTTTCTGATACATTTGCTATTTCTTCTGAGATAGAAGATAAATTTTCTGACTGTAAGTTAATGTTTGATGAATTATCCTTAACTTGCTTTATCATTATCCCTAACGATTCTTGCATCATTTTCATTGAAGCAGTCATTTCTCCAATTTCATCTTTTTGATTCAAATATTTAATTGGAACTTCCTCAATCAAGTTTCCCTCTGACAATACCTTCAAATGCTTTGAAGTTAATTTAACACCTTTAGATATATTATTTGAAATTAAGTATATAATGCAACCTCCAATTAATATAAATATTATTGAAGATATTGCAACTGAAATCTTCAAACCAGATAATTCTGATAACACTTCAGTTTCTGTTACTATAACACCTACAGACCATTCAGTTCCAGAAACTGGTGCATATCCTACATATTTATCTACTCCACCAAAACTATATTTACCTATTCCTGTCTCACCTGCACCCATTTTAACTTCAATATCTGCTATTGCTTGTAATTTCGGATCTTTTTTTGCTTCATCTATTGGATTATATAAATTGGTAACTTTATCTTTATCAGTACTTGCAATATTTACTCCATCTTTTCTAATCATAAATGCATAGCCAGTTTGTCCAATTTTAAGTTGATTGGTTAATTCACTTAAATAATTTCCATCTCTTGTTTCTATTAAAACACCTACAATTTTATCATTATATTTAACAGGAACTGCATACACAACTACAACTTGTTTATTAGCATCTTTACTTACTATCGGATCTGATACATTATCCTTACCTGCTAATGCATTTTTTAAGTATACTCTGTCTTTAACATTAACAATTGTTCCATCTGGTTTTTTAATGTCTCCATTTGCTTCTACAAATTCTAATCTAATACTTCCAATTCTTTTACCTTCATTTGAAAGAATTGGCATCTTACTTTCTGTTGCTATATTAGGATCACTTATTTCTGGTTTAGCTGCAATAGCCTCCAATGTTTTTAACTGCCCTTCAAGTCTTCCAGAAACATTACTTGCAGTTTGTTCTGCAATTTTAGGCAATGTCTTCCCTAAATTCGATTTTAATGCATTCGATGAATTGATAAATGAAATTATACCTAATCCTATGCATATAATTGCTAACATTAATCCCAAAAATACTATTAATTTTGTTTTAATACTTTTCATAAATTTCCCCCTATCACTATTTAAGTATAAAGTAGTTCTTATAGTCATTCTCTTTACTTAATTTTCGTTTTATATTCTTAAAAATTTATATGTATCATATATGTTTCTATATAAAATAAAAAAATCGCAGGCGACTGTGGAGCCGTAGATTTTTAATATTAAGTTCCGTATTGTGCTTCGCACTCTTTTTATAGGTGCGCATCTGCCTTTTCGAACGCATGTGAGAAAAATCTGCACCTTAGAAAAAGCAGCTATGCTGCATACGAGAACATTTTATGCAGGCGAATATGATTTATTTTTTTATTCTTTTAAAATATTAAACCTAGTTGATTAGTCTGTTTCAAAAGTTATCCGCAGATTCTCCAATAATATAATTTCCTAAAGAATAAAAAAGTGCCCATATAATTATAGGCACCAAAATAAAGCTTAAAATTTGTATAAATACATTTTGGCAACCTGACAATCATAGAAAATTAAATTTTCCTTAGACTCATAGCTTTGCGGCCCTACCTTTCAGTAAGTGTGCTATTAACATTATATTTTTATTATTTTATACTATTATGTAAAATATTAAGAACTGTACGTAAATCAGCAACTCCTATTTGACCAGGTGCTGAAGCTTTTTTGGCAGCTCCAAAAGTTAATGCTGAACCAAATACTTCGCCTGCTAAACGGCTTATAACCCCAGTACCTGCCATAGACATTGTAATAATTGGCCCCTCAGCATAATTTTCAACCATTTCATTTGTAGCTGAAAGTAAAACTAACACGTCGTTTTTATTTTGAGGCATTACTGCAATTTTAGGTAAATCAGCTCCTAATTCTTGCATTTTTCTCAAACGTAATACAATTTCTTCTTGAACTGGAGTCTTAAAGAAATCATGATTTGACATTACAACTTTAACTTCAGAATCATGTGCATAAGCAACTATATCTTTAACAATTTCATCTCCTGTAAAAAGTTCTACATCGATTAAGTCAACTAATCTAGTAGCTGCAATTTCTTTGTTCAATTTTGCATAATAATTTGTAGATACTTCTTTTTCTCCACCTTCCTTTTTGCTACGGAATGTGAATAATATTGGTGTATTTGAAAGTAGCTTTCTTAAACTAACAAGTAATTCTTTAACTCTTTCTATGTCTTCTACATTTTCATAATAATCAACACGCCATTCAACAACATCTAAACTGATATCCTTTAAAGCTTCAACTTCTTCAATAAGTTCTTCCTTTGTCCTTCCAACGATTGGAACGCAAATTTTAGGAGTTCCTTCACCAAGTACAACATTTCTAACTTTTACTGTTTTTTTCATAGCTATCCCCCTACTGTTTTAAAAAAATATATTATGAATATTATTGCTTTATTTTTAAATTATGTACAATATTATAATAATTATTAATCTCAGAAATAGCTTCTAATACAACAAACTTTAAAATTGTCATACTAGAAGCTGCATTATTTTTTTAACATACTTTCAATATTATTTGATATTTAAGAATTCTTTCATATGTTCAATAGGCATTTCTTTTCCTGTGAAAAGTTTAAATGCTTCTGCTCCTTGATATAACATCATACCATCACCATTAATCCATTTACAACCTACTTTATCAGCTGTTTCTAATAATTTAGTTACGTGTGGCATATAAACTGTATCTGCTACGAATAAATCAGGACGTAAGTATGTTTCATCTGGAATTACCATTTGACCTTCTAATGGCTTCATACCAACACCTGTAGCATTTACAAAAAGATAACTTGATTCAATTTCACTTCTTAAAGCATCAGTATCAGCTAAGTCAAATAATTTAACTTTACAGTTTGTTTTTTCAGTTAACTTTTTAACTGTTTCTTCTGCTCTTGCCCAGAATTTATCTTTAATATTAAAGATAGATATTTCAGCTACACCATCTAAAGCAGCTTGAACTTGAATTGCTGTTGCAGCACCACCAGCTCCTGCTATAGTCATTTTTTTACCAATCACATCAATACCACTATCTTTTAATGAAGTCATAAATCCAACTCCATCTGTTATATGTCCAGTTAAAACACCATCATCATTTACAACAGTGTTAACTGCACCTGCAAGCTCTGCTGCTGGAGAAATCTTATCTAAATATTTGTGAATAACAGTCTTATTAGGCATTGATACATTAGATCCACGAGCTTTTAATGCCTTTAATCCTTTTACTGCATCTTCTAGTTCATCGTTTCCAACTTCAAAAGCAAGGTATGCATAATCTAGTCCTAAATATGAAAAAGCCTCATTGTGCATTGTTGGTGATTTAGTATGCTTTATTGGCGTTGCAATTAACCCTATTAATGTAGTATATCCTGTAATACGTCTTTCCATTTATCATCTCTCCTTAATATTTAAATAATATATATTTATTAAAATTTTTATTTGTTAATTTTCCTACAATTATATGATATGTCTATTTCTAATAATATTCCAATTAATTCTTCTCTTATTATCAATAGAAATGTTCTATAGATAAATTACTAAAAATCTAGATTGCTAAACATAACCTTAATTAATCTGGAATCACAATACGTTTAGGTTTTCCGATAATAAATATGTATGAAAAAGCACCTAATCCACCCATTGCAGAAACAAAAACCAATGCAGATGCATACGATCCTGTTGCAGCAATTAGATAACCAACTATAGCAGGAGATAAAGCCCCTCCCATATTAGATACAAAATTAAAAACTGAACCACATAATCCTACTAATTGCTTAGGCATTATCTCAGATAATAAGGCCCAAGAAATAGTTGATGCCATACCTTGACCAAAGAAAGCTATGCACATAAATATGATAACAATTGTAATATCATTAGTATAATTAGCAGCCATAATAACAGCAGATAATAGCAAACCGATAATAACTGGAAGTTTACGTGATATTCCTATTCCATATTCTTTAGAAATCATCCAATCTGACCATCTTCCAGCAAACAAAACTCCAGCAATTGCTGCCATATATGGTAAAGCTCCATAAATCCCCATCTTTAACATAGTCATATGTTTTTCAGCAACAAGATAAGATGGAAACCATGTCATGAAAAAGAATAATATAGCAGTATTACAAAATCCACCTATATACATTCCCCATAACTGACGGCTTGTAAAAAGATACTTTACCTGTTTCCAATTAACTTTATTTTTTTCTGCAATAGTATCTGAAAGACCACCGCCTTCTTTAATAAGGTCAATCTCTGCTTGATTAACACCTTTTGATTTACCTGGATCATTGTAGCAAATCAACCAGAAAAATGTGAATATAATTCCAATTAAACCAGTAGCTACAAATATAGATTTCCATCCGAATGTTACTAAAAGCCATGTTAAAATAGGAGTACATAATGCGAGTCCTACATATTCAGCTCCTGTGTAAGCACCAATTGCTAAACCACGTTCCCTAGATGGAAACCATGCAGTAACAATACGGCTATTTGCTGGAAAAGCTGGCGCCTCAAATATTCCAAGTCCAAGACGGCAAGCAATCATACTAGCAAAGTTATAAGTAAGAGACATGGCTCCTGTAAATGCAGACCATCCAAAAAGTGCAATCCCATACACTACTCTTGGTCCTAACCGTTCAAGAAACCAACCACATGGAATTTGCATGCATGTATATGACCAACTCATAGCAGAAAATATTAATCCCATTTTTGCAGCGTCAAATCCCATATCGCTTGATATAAATGGAGCAGCTACTGAAATATTAGCTCTATCTAGATAATTAATAAAAGTTATTATACAAACCAAAAATAATACAAACCATCGTCTTTTTGTAGGTTTTTCTTTTACTCTACTTACATTTGTTTGACTCATCGTTGTCCCTCCAATTTTAATTATATTATAGCATTGTTATATAACTTATTTTATTACATTATTCAGCAATTTTACACAAATATTTTATATATACTCATATTTTCACATTAGGTACATCACAATGATTTACTTTAAACCTTTATGCAGAGATAGTATAAAATTTAACATTCAATATTACATAATAACCATCATATTTACTCCACATTTAAGTAGCTTATATAAATATGATGGTTTTGTATATTTAATTAAATATATTGTTTCAACAAGTTATAGACTTTTTTATAATTTAATTTATTCCTTCTTTTGCATATTGTCTATTTACATACAATGCAAGTACTATACCAACTACTGTAATTATTGCATTAAATAGAAGTACATATTTAGGTCCTTCTACACCACCTGATTTTGAAATGTAACTTGCAGCATTTAAGATAACATAGTTTGCTACACTAGACGCAATCATAACAATAGATGTAATTTTTCCTTTGTTTGTAGGGAACATAGAGTTTGCTGTCGATACAGCTAACTGAAGTACACCACCTGCTGCTGAATATCCAATTACAAATCCACCAATTAGACAAATTCCAGGTGTTTGCACAAAGTATATAATCATTAACATAATTGCAGAAATTGCTGGATAAAGAACAAGTACTCTAACTGGTTTAATAAATTTCTTTACAAGAACTGCTGTTACTAATACAGCAACCATTGATCCTAATGCATAATAAGTTTGAATTTGACTTGGATTAGCTAGACCATATAACTTACCTAATTCTTGATTACAGTTTAACCATAGTTGAAAAGTAGATGTACATGTAAATCCGATACAAATTACTGCTATACTTGTTGCTGTAAATTTCATCTTTTCTGATTTTACTGGTGTATCTTTCTTTGAATCTACATTTCCATTTCTAGGTGGAAATGGTGCAATAGCAATTAAAATACCGTCTATAGCTAATGCTATACCTGTTACAAAGAAAATTGTTGTATACGACATATTGCTTGCAGCAATAAAACCAATTACAAAAGGAAGTAAAAATTGACCTATTGATATTGAGAACTTTGTAAACATATTAGCAACATCACCAGAATTTACAAATATCTCTAAGCATGATGGAGTAACACATGTATCTAAGAATGAGTTAGCAGCACCACCTAATAGAGCAAAAGCATAAGCAACATACATATTTGGTGCGATTGCTATACCAATAAAGTAAGCTACATATAAAACTACACCAATTAATCCTGAAACTTTTCTTCCAAATCTATCAGAAATAGGTCCTGAAAAAGGAAGTGTGATTAAACGTCCAAGTCCTAATGCAGCTATAACTGCAAGTACCATACTTACATCAAAGGTACCATTTGATAACTTATCTGCTCCCCATGCACCTGCAAAATTTTGTTTATATTGTCCTAGTATTGAAACTCCAATACCATGTACGAAATATGTAAAGTATAAAGCTAATGCCGTTGGATAATATTTTTTCATATTCATTTTCTTTTCCCCTTTATTATTTATTTATAATATATAACTAATTAAAATTATTCCGTTCCTTATGTAAACCCTAAATATTACTTGTAGTTTATGTTAATTTTTTAACTTTTTTTTGTGAAACAAATCCTTGTATACCTCTTTTAATAGTTGGGCTGGATTCAAAAATCCAACCCATTAATAATCTTATAACCTATTATGAGGGATACTCATTTTTTATCAGTTATTATTTAAAAAACAATTCATCAACTTCTTTTGCTGGCATTTCAAGCCCAGTATATAATTTAAAAGCTTCTACACCTTGCCATAAAAGCATTCCTATACCTGTCACTATTTTGCAGCCAGCTGCTTCAGCTTCTTCTAAAAGCTTTGTTTTTCTTGGGTTATATATTACATCCGATACAACTAAATCTCTTCTAAAAACCCTTATATCTTTTATTGGAGATTCATTTTCGTTAGGATGCATTCCTACATGTGTAGCATTTACAAGAATATCACTATCTGCAATTTTCTCATTAAGTTTTTTCACATCTTCTAAATCATATAAATTTAAAACACATTCTGAAACTTCTTTTCTAATATTTTCAATAGTTTTCTCAGCTTTTTTATAAAAATCATCTTTTATATTGAAGGTATTAATTTCCTTGGCTCCATCTAAAGCACATTGAACTTGAATTGCTGTTGCAGCACCACCTGCACCTAAAATAGTAATTTTCTTATTCTTTATATCTACTCCATGCTCTTTCAAGTTACGCACGAATCCAACACCATCTGTAATATTTCCAGTTAATTTTCCTCCATCATTTACGATAGTATTAACTGCTCCAACTAGACGTGCTGCTGGAGATAATTCATCCATATATTTAGCAACTTCATTTTTACATGGCATTGTTACGTTTGCGCCTTTTATATTTAATGTTCTAAAAGCTGCAATAGTATCCTTCACTTTTTCTATTGAAATATCAAAAGCTACATACGCCGAATCTATTCCTAACTTTTGAAAACTATAATTATACATAGCTGGAGATCCTGAATGACCTATTGGTGTACCAATTAAACAATATAAAGCTGTTGTTCCTGAAATTCTCTTTTCCATAAATATCCCTCACAATTTAAATATCTTATTGTAAGATATTTTCTTATAACTTCATAGCAATTTCCATTGCTTCTGCTGTAGCATCTAAGGCTCTACGAGCTCTTGCTGCATCACCTATAACATAAGTTTCATTTACAATTTCTTTAACTTTTTCGCTTAATGGATCATAATTGCGTGCTCCCATAGCAAGTACTACTGAATCGAAGCCTTCAAGAGTATGTTCTGATCCATCTTCTAATGTATAAGCAACGCCACCTTCAAAGAATTTTGCAACTTTGGCATTAGTTACACTTTTAATATTATATTCTTCGAAGTCTTTCATTAAGAATTTGCGATGTTCAGAAATCACATCTGCTCCAACTTTATCACGAAGCTCAATAACTGTAACATCATGTCCTTGTTCTCCTAAGAAATCAGCTGTTTCACAACCAACCATTCCTCCACCTACTACAAGAACCTTTTCACCACAAGATTGTTTTCCATCAAGAAGATCTACTGCATGTATTAATCCTGATTCATTAATTCCTGGGATTGGAAGTACTAATGGCTTTGCACCAGTCGCAATAATTACTGCATCAGGTTTTTCTGCTTCTAAAATTTCAGTAGTTACTTCTGTATTCATACGAACTTTTACTCCATATTGTTCGCATTTAGCTACATAACTACGTACCATATTTGTAAGATCTCCTTTTCCTGGAGGATAAGCTGCTAAACGCATTTGTCCACCAAGAGTATCTGTTGCCTCAAATAATGTTACATCATGACCTCTTTCAGCTGCTGCCCATCCTGCAAGCATACCTCCAACTCCACCACCTACAACTATTACTTTCTTTTTAGTTTCAGCTGGCTTCATTTCACCTTCATAACCAAGGAATGGATTTACAAGACATTTAACTGGATTTCCTTGATACATATTGCAAACGCAACCCTGTAGACAAGCAATACAAGGATTTAATTGATCTAATTTACCTTCTTTAGCTTTATTAGGTGTGTGAGGATCAGCTAAACTTTGACGTCCAAATGCTACTAAATCAGCTCGTCCTTCACGAACTAATAATTCTGCATAATGTGGTTCAGTAAAACGTCCAACAATAATAACTGGAATATTAACTGCACGTTTAATTTCTGTAACCAGCTCCGCATTAAATCCTCCATGTAAAACTGTAGGTGCCCACATATATTCATCACGGATATGTACAGCACGTGAAACATGGAGACCGTCAACACCACACTCTTCTAAATAAGCAGCAATTGTCGCACTATCATGAACATCTAATCCACCATCAACTTCATCAGAACTGTTTATACGACAAAGAATTGCCATAGATTCTCCAACTTTTTTACGGATATTTTCAATTATTAAACGTGGTAAACGCAGTCTATTTTCAAAGCAACCACCAAATTCATCTACACGCTTGTTAGTTCTTGGTGAAAGAAAACTATTAACTAGATATCCATGTGCACAGTGAACTTCTACTGCATCAGCCCCTGCTTCCTTAGCACGTACTGCTGCATCCCCATAAAATTCTATAAGTTCATATATTTCTTCTCTAGAAATAGCAATCGGTGTATTTCTTCCTAAAGATGATGGTATTGCAGAAGCAGCTTTTAACGGATGTCCTGCAACCTTTGCATTTCCTTCTGGTCCAGCATGTTGAAGTTGGATAGATATTTTTGCACCTGCCTCATGACAAGCATCTATGACCTTCTTAAAGCTTTCTACAGTCCTATCTTCAAATAAACATGGTTTACGTGGTCCACCCTTAGCTTTCTTATCTACAACCGTAGCTTCAAAAGTAATTAATCCAAATCCTCCAACAGCACGTTCACGGTAATAAGCTAAAGATTTATCACTTAATGTTCCATCTGTATTTGCAAAATTGTTACCCATTGGTGGCACTACAAAACGATTTGGAACTGTCATTGGACCAATTTTAATTGGCGTAAACATTGACTTAAATTTCATAAAAACAAATCATCCTTTCATTGTTAATCTAATTCACAATTATTTATCTTTTGTTTCCTTTAAAATAAACAATTAAAATTGTATACTTTTATTTTTTAGGAGATACTTCTAGCCAAGCCTTATCCAATACTTTTATAGTATTGTCATATGTGTGTTTAGCTGCTTCTGCAACACCTTTTGCTAAAATAGCATCACTTATTACTTCAACACCTATACATGCTGGTTTTATACCTTTTTCCTTAATCATACGAACAAAACCTTCTGTTACATTTATTCCTGTACCTGGTGCAAGTCTGTCATGCATTGATTCATCTCTTAAGATAGATTTTGCATAAGGTCTTTCATAAACATCATTGATTTGAATAGATACAATCTTATCAGCTGGAATACCTTCTAATAATTTAATATCATTTTCTTGGTTTGCTCTTGCCCAATGCCATGTATCTAAGATAAGTTTAGCATTGTCACAACCAGAAGCTTCAACTACTGCCCATCCCTTTTTAACATCTGGAATACCACTGTACGGCATAGGTTCTACTCCAATTATATATTTGCCTGCTCTTTGGCATAATTCTTTCAATTTTTGTGCAGTGTGTTCTACACTATAATTTTCCATTAAACCAATATTTATATGTTGAACTCCAAATAACTCACACATATGGAAACATAATTGTTCTTTGTATTTTTGTTCATAAGAACGATTGTCTTCTGCCCAAAGTGTAATATATTCTACTTCTGTAACTTTCATATCATATTTCTTAAGAATATCAAGAATATCAGAATCAAATAACCCTTCGTTTAATGCATCTACATATGTTTCAGCACGAAGACCTATTCCTTCATATCCTGCTTCTTTAGCAGCCTTAACTCTTTCCTCAAATTTACATTGATCTCCTAATGTCCATGAGCTAACTGTAAGTGGCGGACATAGTCCTTCCTCATAAGTATTTTTTATAACTTCATTATTCATGGTATTTACTCCTTTCAATTTAAAAACATTGATATCAAAATAACATTGATATCGATTTCTGAATTTTGTCTAAAAACTATTTTCTATAAAACATTAATCATTCTACCGGTAGATTGAAAGTTGAGTCCCATTTATTAATCAATATTATTGGAATCTATATTAATATTATATTATAGGCATATTTAGAAAACAAATTGATAATATCCTAACAATCTATAGATTTTATATATAGGTCATGTTATAATTTCACCATAATACATACATTATGAAAGCGAGGTGCTAAATTGAATTTATATCATTTACGTTATTTTATAACTCTGGCACATTTAGAGCATTATACAAAAGCTGCCGAAAAATTAATGATTACTCAACCAAGCTTAAGTAGTGCTATTTCTTCATTAGAGAAGGAACTTGGAGTTTCACTTTTCGAAAAAGATGGCAGGAATGTGGTATTAACAAAGTGTGGAAAAATGTTCTTTGGTGCTGTACAAGAATCTTTAGAAATTCTCGACTCAAATGTAAACATTTTAAAATCAATTAGCAATGGCGAAGGTATAATTGATTTAGCTTTTCTTAGGACATTAGGAAGTGATTTTGTTCCAGATGTAACTTCAGCTTTTTTACAATCGTACCCTGAAAAAGAAATTAAATTTCACTTTCATACTGGAGTAACTGCTGATATCATTCAAGGGCTTAAAGATAGAAAATATGATATTGCATTTTGTTCTAAGATTAAAGAAGAACATACTATTGATTTTATTCCAATTGCCAAACAAGAATTGGTTTTAATAGTTCCCACCAATCATCCACTTGCAAATAAAAATACTATAGATCTAATTGAAACTATTCCATATCCTCAAATTATTTTTACAAAAAAAAGTGGACTTCGACCTATAATAGACGATTTATTCAATCAAATTGGTAAACAGCCAAAAGTTGCCTATGAAGTTGAAGAGGATCAAGTGATAGCAGGATTGGTTTCTAAGAATTTTGGAATTGCTGTTTGTCCTAATATGCCTATGCTAAATTCTATGAATTTGAAAGTTCTTCAAATTGCAAGTCCAAATTGGGAGAGATTTTTTTATTTGGCAGTTATAAAAGATAGGCAATTAACGCCAGTTGTCCAGAAATTTAAAGATTTTGTTGTTGAACACTCAAAAATATAATCATATATACTTAATTTTTATAAAAATCAAAACTATCCCTCTCCTAATTGGTACTACAATATTAACTATTTTGCAGAAGCCAAAATAATAATTAGGACTGGGATAGTTTTATTAAAATCTCAATAAATTTATATATCCTTATCTTCTTTTGCCTATCCTATATTGATTATGAATTTTAATCATTATCTTTACACCATATAGCCCAATATTCATGACACCCTTGTTCTGTTTCATGACATTTCATACAATCACTGATTGTGCTTTTTCCTGAACATTTGGCATACTTATTGACCTCTTTCTTTAAATCTTCTTCGTTTACTTTTTTACTTTTTACTATATTATTTTCCATTTTTATGTCCCCCTTATATTTATATTATTGCTTATTTTTTATCTTAAATTATAAATAATATATCTACTATCTTGTTAACTATAAAATTTTACTTTTCCCATAACCATTCATAACTCCTGCTTTAAATGAAATATTTGATCACTTAAATATCTATATAAATAATTTTTTCTATAAAAAAACGCCCTTTGAAATTTCAAAGGACGATCTAATAATCGTGTTACCACCTAATTTTATCAACAACTCACGCTGAAGAACTCAATAAGTATCTAAAATAAATACTTTACATTTTTAACGGGTGTCACCGGCACCTTCTACTTAGAAAATCAGTTCAAAGGGCAGCTCATAAGATGAATTCAGAAAAACTATTCTACGCACCTCTCATCAACCGGTTGCTTTCTGTGAAGAATTTTATTGTTTTCATACTACTTCTTAGTCATAGCTTTTAAATTAATTTATTTTAATAATATCTTTTTTTAATGTTTTTGTCAATATTATTTATATGATTTTTTCGCTTTATTTATAGATATAATCTATGGATAGTGTAAAATCGCAAAAAACGTTGCTAAATGTGTATTTATAAATTTTCATAAATAAAAACCATGCATTCACTGAGATATAATTTCTCATCGATGCATGGTTTTAGGTTTATGATAGAACTTTCTTGCATTTTTCAGCAGTCCTTTTTCATATCCTATCAATTATATTCTTTTATCTAAAAGCACCCATTACTTCTAGAGTTTTTAATATATTTCTACCTTCTTCAGTACCATTTATTATCCTTCTTGCTCTAAAACTATCTCCAATATTAAGAAGCTTTACATCCTTTTCTTCTGCATACGCCTCAGCCATAGGTAAATCAGATATCTCTGCTCTCATTCCAAGACATACAAATCCATAGTCAAAGTTTATTTCTTCAATACTACCATCAGAATTTTTTACTGTAAACGAACTTTCATTAACAGTTTGAAGTGCAGTTTCTGTAAGTTGCTTAACATTGTTTTCCTTCATCATGTGGTATGCATCAAGTTTTGTGTTAGTGTCAAGATCTTTTCCTATTACAGGAAGCATTTCGATATCTGAAACATCTGCACCCTTTTCAGCAAAAAATTCTACAACATCAAGACCTACTGCTCCACCACCTACAACTACAATTTTCTTTCCTTTGCAGTCTTCTTTATCAAAAGCATCAATATTTTCAATGAAACCAAATGTTGATTTAACTTTTCCGCCTTCTTTATCTACATTTTCCTTCAATCCTGATATTGGAGGAAGAAGTGGCTTTGAGCCTGTAGCATTTATGATGATATCTGGCTTTACTTCATCTAATAATTCTTTTGTAGCTCTTGTATTAAGTTTTATATTTAAATTTGAAAGTTCTTTTGCTCTATTTTCTAAATATTCTACGAAATAGTGAATTTTCTTTTTCGCAGGAATTGTTCCTATCATCCAAGACAATCCACCTAATCTATCCTTTTCTTCAAATAATGTTACATTACATCCAACTTCTGCTGCTGTACATGCTGCTTCTAATCCAGCAGTACCTCCACCTATAACTGCAACATTAATTGATTTCTTTACCTGCTTGTCTTTGTATGCATCTTCAAATAAAAGATCTGGGTTAACTGTACAACGAATTGGTTGTGATTTTGCCAAACGGTGGTCAGCACATCCTATATTGCAAGAAATACATCTTCTAAGAAGGTGCTCCTCTCCATTAGCAACTTTATTCGCCCAGTATGGTTCTGCTATCAACCCACGACCCATAGCAACAAGGTCTGCATCTCCCTTTGCTATTACTTCTTCACAAACTTCTGGTGTGCGGAAATTTCCTGAAGTTATTACTGGCTTGTCAAATTTATCTCTTATAGCTTTAGCCATGTAACTTCTCCATCCTTCTGGAAGACTCATCTTATCATGTTGCAAATATAGAGTATCATTTTGTGCTATAGAAACATTGATAAAATCAACTTTTTCTTGTAAGTATTCCATTAATTCAAGGGAATCCTCTAGTGTATTTCCACCTTGAATCATATCATCAGCACTAATTCTAATTGCAATTGGGAATCTAGGACCAACTGCTGCTCTTACCTCATCTATAACCATTTTAGGAAATCTAGCTCTGTTTTCAGCACTTCCACCAAACTCATCTTTTCTGTCATTAAATAAAGGTGAAAGGAACTGACTAAGTAGGTATGAGTGTCCACCATGAATCTCAACTGAGTCAAATCCTGCTAATTGAGCTCTTGCTGCAGACTCTCCATATTTTTTAGCAATAGCTTTCATTTCATCTACTGTTAATGGTCTTGGAATAGTTCCACCTTTTTTTGAGGGAATATTTGATGCTGAAATCGGTTGTTCACCATTCAATCTGGCTGCATAAGCTGATGCTCCTGCATGGTTAAGTTGAATAGACACCTTCGCACCATACGCATGAAGTCTTTCAACCAATGTGTATAGTCCAGGTACATATTGATTATCATCAATTCTACACTGCTTTGTTCCATTTGTTCCCATAGGAAAATCAACACATGCATTCTCTACAATAATAAGCCCTGTGCCACCTTTAGCTCTTAATTCATAGTATTTAATCATCTCTTCTGATACTTCTGCACTAACAGTTGCTAAGTTACTACCAATAGGTGGCATAACTGTTCTGTTCCTTAATGTCATTCCATTAATAGTGATTGGTGACAAAAGATTTGCATATTTATTTTTCATAATTCTCCTCCTATTTATTATGTATAATATTTTTACTTAAATTTATCTATTTCATTGCAAACAATTACAAAACAGTATTTTTATATGAAAAATGTACGAATCCAAAAGATAAACATAGTAATTAGAATACGTTAAAACCTTACTTTTCAAAGATATTTTAGTATTTGTTTAAAATTTAACTTGATTGATTAAATTTTAACTTGTTTATGTAATAGGACTAAACCCTATCCTTATAATCATATTTTAATATTTATCTATTCATTAATCTAATATCTTTTTTTTACATTATTAATAGATTATATCTATTAATAATGGTATACTTAGTTAAATAGTTTTTAAAAAAAGCAATATTAGAAAGGATTGATGCTCTAATGAATTTAAATCATTTGCAATATTTTAGAGTCTTAGCTAAGCTTGAACATTACACTCAGGCCGCTAAAGAATTGTCAATTACTCAACCTAGTTTAAGTCATGCTATTTCAACAATAGAAAACGATTTAGGCACTTATTTGTTTGAGAAGGATGGAAGAAATGTAAAACTGACTAAATATGGCCGCTTTTTTCTTAAATATGTTGATAGTGCTTTAAATGAATTAGAAGTAGGAGAAAAAAAATTGAAGGCCTTGACTAACTCTTCAACTGGTGTAATTGATTTAGGTTTCATATATACCTTAGGAGCATATGTTATGCCAAATATAATTAAAGAATTTTTAGATAATGAAAAATATAAAAATATCTCATTTTCACTTTTTCAAGGCACTACTCGTAATATTATTACTGGATTAAAAAACGAAAAATTTGATTTAGGTTTCTGTTCATTTGTAGAAAATGAACCTGATATAGATTTTGTACCTATTTTAGAAGAACAGCTAGTTTTAATCGTTTCAAAAAATCATGAACTAGCTTCACTTGATAGCATTGACTTAATAGATTTAGCTAACTATCCTTTTGTATACTTCAATAAAGAAAGTGGAATACGACCTCTTATTGATAGTTTATTTAGTAAAGTTAATATTACACCTAAAATTATATGTGAAGTTGAAGAAGACAGTGCGGTTTTAGGATTGGTTGCCGTTGACTATGGTATTGCTATTATTCCTAATATATCTTTAATAAAAAATTTCGATGTAAAAATCATACATATAAGCAATCCTATTGTTAAAAGATATATTTATCTTGCTTCTATGAAGAACAAATATATTTCTCCATCTGCAAATCAATTTCGTAACTATATCCTCAAGAATTTAAGTGAAACTTTATAAAATCATTAGCTAACCACCAAAAGTGATTTTATGATATATTTCCTTTCATATACATGCGTATAGAAGTCTAACTACGACACAGGCTTCTTTTCCAGCCTCAGTTGAGCAAACAGGCTTGGCAAATACAAAAAGATTGGCTGATTATATGCCAATCTTTTTATAAATACACTTTTATAACATTTTATAAATCTTTATAATTATTCTAACATTTCCATCCTCATTTAGCCATTCCATCTTTTTGCGGTATAACACTGTATCCCAAATTGATCAAAAACTTTTGTCACATGATGATTTACAATATCCTCTATAGTTTTAGGATTATTATAAAATGCTGGCATTGGTGGCATTATTCTAACTCCAAGTCTTGATAGTTTAAGCATATTTTCCAAATGTATTGAACTTAATGGAGTTTCTCTTGGACATAAAATTAATTTTCTTCCTTCTTTCAACATTACTCCAGCAGTTCTTGAAATTAAATTATCATCATATCCATTAGCTATTGAACTAAGTGTCTTCATGCTACAAGGCAAAATTATCATTCCATCCGTAATAAATGATCCACTAGAAATCTTTGCTCCAAGATTTCTGCTATCATAAATAAAATCTGATAATTCTTGTAAATAATCTAATGAATAATCTGTTTCTATTTCCAAATTTTTTATAGCCCATTCACTCATAATGAGATGAGTATTTACATTTTCTATTTGTTTCAATGCTTCAAGGAGCTTAACCCCATAAATTATTCCTGTTGCACCTGTAATCCCAACTACTAACTCCATCTTTCACCTCAATTTAAAGCTGTTTTAATCTATCCCACAGCTATATTATCATTTGTCTGCAAAAATCCATTACACCAGTTATTCCAGTTTTATTAAATTATCTATATATATACTATAACATATAACAAAGTTTTCAAAAAAATTTTTGTTAGCATTTCATCTGACATATCTATAATGCAAAAGTTATTTATTTGCTTCTGACTTAAATAATTCTGGTGCAAAACGAGCTGGATCTACATCTTTAAATTTTGCTCTTTGGAATTTATCTTTAAGTGCATATGGCACAGTGCAATCAAATATTGTCTTACAAGAAATTCCTTTATCTTTAATTGATGAACTATATTCTGGATCTTGTGAAGGATCTAGTGGATGACAACGTACTCCCGGAATAAATATTGTATCAACATCACCTTGGTAACGTGTATTCAAAGCCCACATTACATCATTACTATCAAACGGATCAACATCTTCATCAACTATAATTACATGTTTAAGTTCAGAAAATGCTGAAAATGCTAATAATGCGGCCTGTCTTTGACGACCTTCATCACTTGGCTGGCTTTTCTTAAATTGCAAAATCGCCATATATTTTCCACCACCTGATGAATGCGCATACACATTTAACAGCCTACCAGGCATGGCCTTTTCTACCATTTGAAGTATGCTTGCTTCTGTTGGAATACCTGCCATGCTAACATGTTCTTCGCTTGGCCCAATGCAAGTTTGCATTATTGGATTTATGCGATGAGTAACAGCTTTTACTTTTATTACTGGTATTTCATCACAAGCTGGACCAGTATAACCAGGAAATTCTGGCATAGCTTTTCCTGTATTTGAGTTTTGATCTTCTCTAATACGCACATTTGGAATTAATTCACCTTCTATAACATATTCAGCATTTGCAATTGCTCTTTCATCAATTGTTAAACACTGAGTTAATTCAACAGCTTTATTTCTAATAGCTCCAGCAATGCTTAATTCATTAAAACCAATTGGTGTTGTCGGAGGTTCAAAGCAAGCTGCAATTTCTATTGCAGGATCAACTCCTATACTAATAGAAATTGGTAATGGCTTCCCTAACTTTTCAGCTTTTTCACGAAACACACCCAAATGACGAGCCCCTGGAGTAAAGAACATAGACATTTCATCTTTGCTTTGTAAACATAAGCGATGTATAGTAATATCTGAATCACCATTTTCAGGGTCTGATGCATAGCACATACCCAAGGTTATATATGGACCTGCATCCTCTTCTGTATTAGTCGGTGCAGGAACTAATTTTCTAATATCAAAACCTGGTTCATCTGCATAATGAACTACCTCTTGACATTTAGGTTTTTCCTTTATAACTATTGGTTGAATTGGATGCTTAACTGCTTCATTTAAAAGAAAGCCTAGACGTTCTGGTTTTGAATCAAGCATTAAGCCAACTCTTTCTCTGCTTGCCAAAAGTCCAATAAGGACCCTTGCATCTTCATGCCCCTTAACATTATTAAATATCATTGCCGGTCCAATTCTTGTTGGTCGCATTACCGTACCGCCAGCACCTATATAACGATAAACACCTGATATTTCAGCATTAGGATCTGCTTCTTCACTGGTCTCAATTAATTGTCCTGGAACTCCTTTTAAACGTTCCAATGCAGAACGTAAATCTGTTATTTTTGATCTTTCAGTTGACATTTTATACTCCTCCTTCCTTAAATGCACTAATTTTGGCTATTATACTTCTCTGTATAAATTTACATCCCCTTTACTTACTCGCAAATCAGCAAATAAAGGAACTATTCTTTTAAAATGCTCAGTTTTATTATGTAAATCAATCGCATTTTGATCTTCCCAATCTTCTATAAACGTAATTATAGATGGATTATTTATATCTTGGAATAACCCATAGGAAATACATCCTTGTTCTTGCTTACTCTTTTCAATTAATTCTTTTGCTAATTGAATATATTCTTCTCTCTTGTCATCTTTAACTACACTTTGCGCTACTATTCTTATCATATTATTCCCTCTTTCTAACTTATTAAAATTATTATATTTATTCCAATTAACAATCAACAGTGATTGATGAAATCCTTTCAGTACTTCTAAAAACAAATGAAGAATTTTAAACTCACTATTTCTTATATGTTGTTATTTAGAAAGTATATAATACCTTACTTATAATTTTACAGCAAAATTGCAAGTAAAATCTAATAACTAATTACATTAAAATCTATAGATTTTAACCATATAAAATAGCATCGCTTATAATTAAAATTTAATCATAAGTGATGCTACTCAATTCAAAACACTCTATCTTTTTAATTTTTATACTTATAACAAATTATTATCCAAAAAATCAAAAGCTATTTTGCCTTACTAATTCTATTATAACTTTTCACGTCTTTTTGTAGATTTTATAAATAATTGTTTTAATGACTCTATATCATTATCTTTAATTGCATATTTTATTTTGTCTAACTCATTTTCAAAGTTTTGTATACTCATAAGTAAATTTTCTTTATTTCCCAAGAAAAGTTCACTCCATAAATCTTCATTAATGTTAGCTATTCTAGTTAAATCTCTATAACTATCACCAATAAAACTTCCAGTATCTCTTCCTTCCACATCACTATTCACTAATGCAACTGCTAATGCATGTGGTAGTTGACTTGTAAATCCTATCATTTCATCATGATATTCTGGATTTATCCTTTTAACTCTCTTAAAACCTATTTCATATGCTAAATCTTCTATAAGTTTAAGATTTTCTTCTTTATTTCTATCTACTGGAGTTAAAATATAGTTTGCACCTTTAAATACTTCGCTAGTAGCAAAATCTATTCCTTTCTTTTCTCTTCCTGCCATTGGATGTCCAAAAACAAAGTCAATATTACTTGGTAAAATTTCTACTATATGGCCAATGAACATCTTCTTTATCCCAGTGGCATCTGTTATTACTGCGCCATCTTTAAAATTGTCTTTGTTATCAGTAATAAACTTTTTAACTAACCTTGGGTATAAAGACATAATTATTAAATCAGCATCTTTAACTATTTCTTCTCCACTAGTAAATCCTTCTTTAATTAATCCTAATTTTTTAGCTTTTACTAATGTTTCCTCATTAGTGTCTATTCCATAAACATCATTGTATCCTGCTTCTTTTAAAGCCATAGTAAAGGAACCACCAATTACACCAAGACCAACAACTACAATTTTCATATTTAGCCCCCCAGAAAATTTAAATTTCTTTTCCTTCCATATTTGCTACAACTTTAACCTTATCCATCAATTTATCGAATTGATCTGGTGTAAGAGATTGTTGCCCATCGCTTAATGCATTTTCAGGATCATTATGAACTTCTATCATAAGTCCATCACTTCCAGCTATAACTGCTGCCTTTGCCATAGGCTCTACTAAATAAGCATATCCTCCCGCATGGCTTGGATCAATAATAATAGGTAAATGTGATAATCTTTTAATTACTGGAATAGCCTGTAAATCCAAAGTATTTCTAGTAATTGTTTCAAAAGTTCTAACTCCTCTTTCACAAAGAATTACATTTTCATTACCACCTGCCATAATATATTCTGCCGACATTAACCATTCTTCTATAGTAGCTGATAAACCTCTCTTTAATAAAATTGGTTTATTAGTTTTTCCAATTTGCTTTAATAAATCAAAGTTTTGCATATTTCTTGCACCAATTTGAATAACATCAACATTTTCAACAAAAGTATCTATATAATCAGTTGACATAAGTTCTGTAACTATTGGAAGTCCTGTTTCTTGTTTTGCTGTTTTTAATAGTTTTAATCCTTCAAGTTCTAAGCCTTGAAAACTATATGGAGAAGTTCTTGGTTTAAAAGCTCCTCCTCTTAAGAAGTTTGCTCCTGCAGCTTTTACTCTTTTAGCTACTTCAACAATTTGTTCTTCACTTTCAACAGAGCATGGCCCTGCCATTACTCCTAAACGACTCCCTCCAATTACTGAACCCTTAATATCAATAACTGTATCTTCCGGTTTAAATCTTCTATTTGCCTTCTTGAAAGGTTCTTGAACCTTCATAACTCTATCTACCCCTTTAAGTACTTGCATCTTCTTCGGATCTATTATAGAAGTATCTCCTACAACACCTATAATATAGTATGTGTCTCCTTTAGAAAGATTAACTTCTAATCCCTTTCCTTCAATTATTTCTTTAATTTTTCTAATTTCCTCTTCGCTTGCTTTTGGTTTCATTATAATTATCATTGTTTGTTTCCTCCTATACTACTAAAAAACTATTTTTTCTTCTAATCTACTATCCTACTAATCTACTACATAATATTAATTCAAATTTATATATAATTTCAATATTTGTTGTAATACTTTTCTTTATAGGTCAATAGAAACTTAATTATTTATACTTACATTTTCATTATTGTCTATTACTTCTTTAATTTTATCAATTACCACTCTAATATCACTATCATTTTTAACTATTTCTTCAGCATATTCATTGTAAAGTGCATATCTTTCATCATATAGTTTTAATAACTTTTCTTTTCCATCTTTAAGAAGTGGTCTAAACGAAACATCTACATCTCCTAAAATATTGTCAACAGGCCTATCAATAAAAATAATTAACCCTTCCTTATTTAAAGTATCTATATTAGCTTTTCTTTTTATAACTCCACCTCCTGTAGAAATTAATACATTACTGTATCCAGCTAATTCTTTGCATGTTTCTGATTCAATATCTCTAAAAAATTCTTCACCATTTTCAAAAAGTTGTATGGTTGTTTTTCCTGTTTTCTCTACAATGTATTCATCCATATCAAAGAATTTTATATTTAATTCTTCAGCTAACATTTTTCCAAGTGTCGTTTTCCCGCTACCTGGCATACCAATTATAACTATTTTGTTTTTCATATCTAACCTTCCTCCTAATTATTTAAATTATTTATTAATATAAGAACATAGTTCTTTACATTACATTGAATTTCATCTATGGATATATTTATCGTCTTTCCTCTGCCTTAATTGCTTAATAAATTGAACTTAAAATTATTTAAAATACAATTCATTAACTTCATCTGCAGGCATTTCTAATCCAGTATATAATTTAAAAGCTTCTGCACCTTGCCATAACAGCATACCTATACCAGGAACTATTGTGCATCCAACTGCCTCAGCATCCTCTAAAAGCTTCGTTTTCCTTGGATTATAAACAACATCAGCTACAACTAATTCCTTTGTGAAAACATTTGTATCTTTTATTGGAGATTCTTCTTCATTTGGATGCATTCCCACACGTGTTGCATTAACTAAAATATCACTAGCTGCAATTTGCCCATTAAGTTTTTGTGTATCCTCTAAATCACATAAGTTTACAACACATTCAGGTACTTCTTTTTTTATATTTTCAATAGTCTTCTCAGCCTTTTGATAAAAAGCATCCTTTATGTTAAAAATATTAATTTCTTTAGCACCATCTAGTGCACATTGAACCACAATGGCTGTTGCAGCACCACCAGCACCTAAAACAGTAATTATTTTACCTTTTATATCTACTCCATGTTCCTTTAAATTGCGTACAAATCCAACACCATCTGTAATATGACCAGTTAATTTTCCACTTTTATTAATAATTGTATTCACTGCTCCAATAATACGAGCTGCTGGAGATAATTCATCCATATACTTAACAACTTCACTTTTACATGGCATAGTTACATTTGCACCTCTTATATTCAAAGTTTTAAAGGCTGCAATAGCATCAGATACTTTTTCTTCTGAAATGTCAAAAGCTACATAGGCAGAATCTATACCCAATTTTTGAAAACTGTAGTTGTACATAGCTGGCGATCCTGAATGATCTACTGGTGATCCTATCAAGCAATATAATGCTGTAGATCCAGAAATTCTTTTTTCCATAATACTCCTCCTAAAATAATTAATTAATATTTGTTTCATAAGCTCCTAACATTTTAAAATAAGGACTATTTTGTTTAATTAATGTTAGTGCTTTTGTTACCTCATCTGAATATAGATTTCCTTCAAAATCTACATATAAGAAATACTTCCATGGACCATGTTTCATAGGTCGTGACTCTATCTTTATCATATTTATATTATTTTCTGCAAAATGACGCAATAATTTGTATAAGGTTCCAGCTTTATCATCAAGAGAAAATACCACGCTTACTTTATCTGCTTTTGGATTTCTTTCAAGTTCTTTACCAATAACTATGAATCTAGTAAAATTTTCTGATTGATTATTTATATTTTCTTTTATTATTTCTAAATCATATATGTTAGCTACTCTTTTGCTTGCAATTGCTGCTTTCCTTTTGTCTTTTAATTCATTAACTAACTTAGCACTATTAGCTGTGCTATGATAAGGTATCAATTCCCAATCCCTATAAGACTTTAAGAATTCTGTGCTTTGACTAAATCCCTGAGGATGTGAATACACTTCACTTATAGTTTCTAAAGTTGTTCCCTTTATTCCTACTAAATTTTGATTTATTCTTATACAAACTTCTCCAAGTATATAAAAGCCATATTTATACAACAGGTCATAAACATCTGAAATAGCACCTGTTGAAGAATTTTCTATTGGTACAACACCATACTTAATCTCATCTTTTTTAACTGCAGCAAAAACATTTTCAAATTCATCATAAGCCTTTGCCTCTTTATTATTGCCAAAATATTTGAACATTGCTTCTTCTGTGAAAGATCCACTTACTCCATAATAACCAATTTCTACACCATTTCTACTTTTGTTAATTTTAAGTTCTTCACATTCAGAACCATTATACTTTGTTTTTTCCTGTTCAAACCCCTTAGCAATTTCCATAATATTTATGAAAAATTTCCTTGCTCCTTCTTCATAAGCTTTATCCTTAAGATACCCTAGATTTTTTTCAATTACTTGTTTTTCTCTACTTTCATCTAATACTGGCAAATTGTTCTTCTTCTTATATTCACCAACTTTAAGTACTACATCCATTCTCTTTTCAAATAATTCTGTAATTTTTTTATCTATTTCATCAATTGTATCTCTATAATCATCTAACTCTGACATTTCACCTACTCCTCACAACTCATAACTAATTTAAAGTTCCTAATTACATAAAAGTTCCGTATTGCAGCACAGCTGCTCTTTTAATAAGTGCACAGCTGCTCTTTTTATAGGTGTAACTCTTAACTGATTAAAAGGTCAAGTATTCCTATTGCTGTAACTGCTTCAATAACTGGAACAGCTCTTTGTACTATGCACGGATCATGTCTTCCTTCTATTACAAGTTCTGCTTCCTTTTGTTCTGAAATATCTATTGTTCGCTGAATTTTTGATATTGATGCTGTTGGTTTTATTCCAACTTTAAATAGTATTGGCATTCCATTAGTTATTCCACCAGTAATACCACCATTATTATTTGTATAAGTTTTAACTTCACCGTTGTCATAATAATATTCATCATTACATTCTGAACCACGAAGCTTAGTCATTTCAAAGCCTTTTCCAAATTCTATTCCTTTAACTGCAGGCACAGAAAACATTAAATGAGCTAATGTTGATTCAACCGAATCAAAAAATGGATTTCCAATCCCAGCTTTTATGCCAAGAATGGTACATTCAATTGTTCCTCCAGTAGAATCTTGTTCTTTTTTTGCTTCTAAAATTAAAGTTCTCAT
Organism: Clostridium saccharoperbutylacetonicum N1-4(HMT); assembly: GCF_000340885.1. NCBI lineage: Bacteria > Bacillati > Bacillota > Clostridia > Eubacteriales > Clostridiaceae > Clostridium > Clostridium saccharoperbutylacetonicum. The sequence continues at coordinate 5,885,665 of NC_020291.1, forward strand.
CTCGTCTTCTTTTTCAGGTGCTAAAAGAGGTAATTCTTTTAGCTTTAAATTGTCCAATAATTCCTTATCTACTTTCACATCATAAAAGCTTTTATCTTCTATATTTCCTATACTTTTCACATGAGCTCCTATATTAATTCCTCTAGCTTGTAGAACTTGCTTACATATAGCTCCTGCAAATACTAATGGTGCAGTAATTCTTCCTGAGAAATGTCCACCACCTCTATAGTCATTAAAGCCATTATATCTTATAAATCCTGGATAGTCTGCATGTCCTGGTCTCATTAAATCTTTAAGTTTCCCATAATCTCTTGAATGCATATCTGCATTTCTAATTACTGCACAAAGAGGAGTTCCAGTAGTCTTTCCTTCAAAAAATCCACTTAGTATTTCTGGCTGATCTGCTTCTTTTCTTGCAGTAGACAAATTGCTTTTTCCTGGTGCACGTCTAGCCATTTCCTTCATAACTTCTTCCATATTTATTTCCACACCAGGTGGAAGTCCATCGATTGTAATTCCAATTCCAACTCCATGTGATTCACCAAATATAGAAACCTTTAATTTATTTCCCCACATTCCACTCATCAAATACACCTCCTAAATTTTTATAATCATCCCAAAACTGAGGATATGACTTAGAAACACATTCATAATCTCTAAGTATTACAGGCTCTTTACATACAGTAGCTGCTATAGCCATAGTCATAGCTATTCTATGATCCTTATGACTCCAGACTTCAACTCCACCTTTTAACGCTTTCACACCTTGAATTATTAATCCATCTTCTTTTTCAGTAATCTTTGCTCCTAACTTATTAAGTTCAGAAGTTACAGCAGCTAATCTATCACATTCTTTTATTCTAAGTCTTCCAGCATTTATTATTTCTGTTTTTCCTGCTCCTAAAGCTGCTACTAAAGAAACTACTGGAATTATATCTGGACATTGTGATCCGTCGATAATAGTTGCTTTTAGTTTTTCATCAGCAGTTCCAATAATGCCATTATTTTTATTGCTTATGGTAACTCCCATTCTTGCTAAAATATCAATTACTTCTTTATCACCTTGAAGAGAATCTAACTTTAAATCATTAAGGATTACTTCATTAGAAAGTGCGTCTGCACAAAAGAAAAATGCTGATTGAGAATAATCACCTTCAACTCTATAATCTCTACTCTTATATGTTTGATTTCCTCTAATTATAAACTCTTCATAATTATTATTAATAATTTCTATTCCAAAATCTTTCATAGCACTTAAAGTTAAATCAATATATCCCTTTGATTCCATTTCTGTTGTTATTATTATTTTTGAATCCCCATCTAGTAGTGGAAGGGTAAATAACAAGCCTGTTATAAATTGAGAGCTAATATTTCCTTTAACTTTAAATTCTCCTGACTTAAGTTTACCTTCTGTTGTTAAATCTAATATATCTTCTTTAAAAGAGTATTTTATATTTTGCTCCTTAAATATGTTGTAATAGGTATCTAAAGGTCTTTTTCCTAAATTACCTCTACCAACAAATCTATTAACACCATCAAATAAAGCTGCTATTGGCACTAAAAATCTTAAAGTTGAACCTGATTCATTACAATCAATTATTCTTTCTTTTTTTACTTTATTAGCTTCAATATTTTCAGTACTTTTGATACCACAAACTTCAAGATAATCATCTTTTTTTGCTATTTTTGCACCTAATGCCGACATAGCTTCAATAGTAGCAATAATGTCATCTGAATAATCTATGTTAGTAACCTTACTAATCCCATTTCCTAAAGCTGCACATATTACAGCTCTATGCGCCATACTTTTCGATGGAGGTATTTTTACCTCACCTTTTAATTTAGTTGGAATAATTTTAAAAGTTCCCATTATACGCCCCCCGTTTTGTCAGTTTACAGTTTACAATTTACAGTTATAATTACTAATTTACAGTTATTAGTTTTTGAAAAATTCTACGTTGGTTTTTTCTAGGTATGATTCTCCTATTTCTTTTAATAGCACTACTTTCAAGACATTATCTATATTTTTTTTATCTAAAGCTATAGTATCAAGAATTGCTGAACTATCGGCTATTTCTACTTCATATGGGAGAATATATTGTTCTAATATTTCTTTTATTTCTTTACTTACACCTTTAGCTGTAAGGTTTTTCTTTTCTGCTATCTTACTTATCTCATACATCCCTATTGCAACTGCTTCTCCATGAGTAAATTTTTTAAAGTTGTAATAAGTTTCAATAGCATGGCCTAAGGTATGACCAAAGTTTAGTAACATTCTTTCTCCAGTATCTTTTTCATCATTTTCCACAACACATTTTTTTATAAAGCAACATTTGTGGATAATCATTTCTATATTGTGCATAACTTCTTCTTTATTTTTTAAACCCTTCAAAAAGTAAAAGAAATCCTTATCTTTTATGCAGCCATACTTTATGACTTCAGCCATCCCATCTCTAAAAAATCTTTCACTTAAAGTTTCTAAAACTTCTGGATCAATTAAAACTAACTTTGGATGATAAAAACTTCCTACTAAATTTTTACCTCTTTCTAAATCTACAGCAACTTTTCCACCAACACTGCTGTCAACTTGAGCAAGTAATGATGTTGGCATTTGAACAAAACTAACACCTCTTAAGAAAGTGGCTGCTACAAATCCGCCAAGATCCCCAATTACTCCGCCACCAAGCGTAATTATCAAATCACTCCTTGTAAGCTTAAAATCCAAAAGTTCATTGTATACAACTGGAAGTGTGCTAAAGGCTTTAGTTTCTTCTCCTGGCTCTAGAGCCATCAATTTCACTTCATAGCCTGACTTAATTAGCGATTCTTTAACTCTGTCTCCATAGTGATAATTTACATTCTTATCGGTTAATATAAATATTTTTTTCCCTTGATAAATTTTGTTAATTTCTGAGCCTGTCTTATCAATTAATCCCTTTTGAATAATAATTGGATAACTTCTTTCGCCAAGTTCGACAATCAAATCTTCCATTTCATTTTGCCCCCTATATTTTGAATTAATTTTAAAAAAAATGGGACTCATATATAATGAGTCCCATAAAATATCAATAAAATTTGATATTAAAAACTTATATAAATATTAAAAACTCATCAAAAAGATATTTTCAGTTTTTTTGCAAAATAAATAGCCAGCGCTAAAATAAAAGCCCCAGAACATAAAATAAAAAAAGCTATAAAATTTTTGCATAACTGATTTCACAATATCCTTTTTCATGGTTTTCTCCTTTACTAAAATATCAATTCTTTTTACGAATATTAGTATAAATTTGATTTTTAAAATTTGTCTTTTTATTATTATAACAAACTATGAACAATTGTCAATCTCCATTAACTATTTACCATGTTTTTTATCAATAAAATATACATTTATCAATTTAACTAAACAACATTGATAAAAGGTTAAAAACACGCTTTATTTTTTCTCATTTTATCAAAATCTCAAAAAATGATATTATATTTCTTTTCTATAAAAACTTGCATACTTTAATTATCCTATCACAGAGCAAGGGAATATCTCATAAAGATCTCCCTTCCTACTATTACTTCATATTCAATTCAGCCATTGCATGAACAAATGGTGAATTCCAATAAATGTCTACTTCATTAGTTGAATAGCTTTCTGAATTATCTAAATAACATTTAGCAGGAGCTTTATCCTTCAAAAGATTTTTTGCAAGTGGATCTTCTAAATTTTTATTTGAACCACCTGCAATCATACCTTGTACTGCTGCTCCTTGTGCCGTTGATGGTCTATGATGCGGATGTTTCATAGAATTTGAACCATAACCTGTAACATAAGACATACCTAATGAGTTTTTGCCCAAACAATAGTTAATATGTTCTTTTGCATATTCTAAATATTCTTTATTAGGCATAATTTTATATGCTTCTGCAAGCAATACGGCATTATTGATTACCTGCATATTACTACCCCAATAATAATCTGTTCCATTAGGGACATTGTAATTATCATTTTTATCTAAAGCCACAATGTTTTGAGCTTCATTTATAATATAATTTTTAAGTAAATTCAAAGGAACTACCTAAACTATCTGTTTCAATTCTATATGTACCTGGTGTATTAACTGAAGAGAAATCACCAAAACAATCTGTTTCTTTAGCTGCCTTATCATAAGCAAGTCCAGTAATTTCCCCTTCGTAAACTACCTCTTTTGTCGCAGTAGAAACAACTCTGAATTTACGATCTTTAGTTTCTGCTCTAAATACAATCTTTTTCTTATCATCTGGTTTTTACCCTACTTGATTTATAACTTGTGATCATGCCTGCGCATATAACTACGGCTGACATTAATGCAATTATTTTCTTTGATTTCATAAATAACTTCCCCCTAATATAATATATAGCTTAATATTCTCATAATTTGGGATATATATAAATACTACTTTCTTGTAATCTACAAAATCAATCATTAAATGCAATTATTTTATGTATTTAACTAATTTCTCTCTTTTACTCGCAAAAATATGCATTTTAAGATAAAAATTTCAACAAACTTTCCTATAACATAAATAATAAAAAAATGTAGGTACATGCAATAAAGTAAGTATTACACTAAAAAATATATAGGAATAATACATATTGAAATATATAAGGACTATATCATATCTGATACAGTCAATTAAAATGTTGATTTTATTAATAATTGATAACTTTTAACTTATGGTTTCCAACCGTCATTTCCTGATAAAATATTAGCCTTTGTATACTTAGACGCTTCATTGCTAGTAATAGCTTTTGACCAGGATACTCTCTTAGATCTATTAGCACCAGTACCTTTGCATCCATATTCCTCTAAAAGAGCAGTATTATTTACATTATTGTTCATCTTTAGCCAACCTGCTGAGTTAACTGGTGCATTTAGATTACAATTTATATATGATACGTGACAGTAGTCCCCATAAGTTCTTCCAAGATAAACTGTTGAAGGTGTTTTCCAACGAGGATTAGTTTTGAATGTGTAATTAACATCTTCATTAGCGGTTAAAGTGCAATTTAAAAATACATATCCAAATTTCTGACCTTTAGGAGTGTTAGCAGCTGTATACATCCCCCCATCTCTTATATCATTTAATGTACAATTCTCAAATAATGCAGTAGCACCTCCCCAAATAAAGTCAACGCTACCTTGTATAAAACAATTCTTAAAATAAGCTCTAGATTTATTTGCACCATAGGTATATGCACATAAGGTATCTTGCCCACTATAAAAATTACAATTAGTGAAAGTAATTCTATCTCCATAAGTATAAATACAAGATGCCTGAACATCTTTACCAGTATCCTTTAAATGACTGTTTTCAAAAGTAATATTTTCTGCATTAAAGTCATTTGCAGCAACAGTTAAAGCTGCACAATCTGCTGAGTTATAAGTACCCCCAGTAGGTTTAGGATCTCCATTTGCAACATTATAGGTAAGTATTGTATTATTTTTACTTTCACCGATTATAGTTATAGAAGATCTTGAAATGGTAAGTTGTTCTTTATAAACACCATTTTTAACGTATATGGTTTTTCTCGTAGATCCACTATTGGAACGTATCAAATAGTTATAAGCATCTGTGATTGTTTTAAAATTTCCACTACCATCTTTAGCAACAACAACATCATAATTTGTTGCTGCATTAGCAGCAGCTTTGCTATTAGTTGCTGCGAAAGTAATTTGTTTTGATCCAATAACCGTTCCAATAATTACAAAGCCTAACATAAACGCTGCAATTGATTTATTTAATCTACTTTTTTTCATAATATGTCTCCCCCATATAATGCTAGTTATAACTTAATATTCTCATAATTTTGAACATATATATAGATTAATTTCTTTAATCCTACAAAATCAATCGTTAAATGCAATTATTTTATGGATTTAATTAATTTCTCTCTTTTACTCGCAAAAATGTGCATTTTAAGATAAAAATTTTAACGAAATTTCTTATAACATAAATAATAAAAAAAATCTATGTACATACAATAGAATAAGGTATGCTAAAAAAATAGGGAGGAAATATGAATGATAAATCGAAAATTTTTTTCTGTTTTAATAATATTTATAATACTTTTTTTAATAAGCTGCACCACTAAAAAAACAAGTCAAACTGATAATGTGGAACAAATTCAAAACGAAGCTTCTGCTGAATCAACCAATACTAAACTTAATATAGACTTTAATACCTTTAATGGTTTTGATATGATTCAAGATAATGTTAAATTTATAATTAATGGAAAAACTTTAACACTCAAACTTCCAATTTATTTAGATAAAAACAGACATTACATATGCTTAAATGAATTTATCGAACAGTTAAATGGAAAAATTAGTAAAATAAATAATTTATTACGTATTGAGATTGATAATAAATTTTATTTAATTGATTTATCTCAAAATACAGTTAAATTTCTAAACAACGAATTTACATTGAAGAAAAAATTATTAAATGATGAAAATATATATTATATAAGTTTTTTTGATTTTTCTCATATATTTAACCTCTATACTAGGTGGGATAAAAATAATAAGATAATAAATTGTAAGATAAATGGTTTCGATAACACAAAACCTGCTCCATATAAATCCAAAATAAATCAAATAGGCCTTATTCGTTTTGAAGATGTAGGTTTATCTTCCCAATCTTATTCTAAAGATTATTTTGAAAAGCTCCGTATAATGGCAAATTATATGTATCAAAAAAATATTCCTTACCACATTGCATGGATTCCAAGATACGTTATTCCTAACCAAGGAATTGATAATGATCCATTAACCAAAAATAATTTTGAAATTGCCGAAATGGTATACAGTTTAGATTATTTTACTGCACATAATGGAATAATCGGCCTTCATGGCTACACTCATCAGTTAGGTGATGTTGAATCTGGGATAGGTTTTGAATTTGGAAAATATGATCCTTCTGTAAAAAATTTTGAAGAAAAAATCCAAAAAGCTATTAACACCGCTTCATATTTAGATATACCAATAGGTTTCTTTGAAGCACCACATTATGAAATTACGCCAACACAAAATAAAATAGCAGAAAAGTATTTTAAAATATTATACTATCCATTTAATGATTTTGGTCGAAATAAAGCTGATTTAACAAAGCCCCAACTTAGTCCATATAATAAAACTTCTTACTATATTTCAACTCCGCTTGACTATATTCCTATTGGTAAAGAAGAGCTTACTTTAAATAAAATAGATAAAAATAATAATAAAGCTATAATGGGAAGTGTATTTTTTCATCCACTTTTAGAAAATGATTGTATCACTTTAGCAGAAGATAAAAATTCTGCTCCAACTTTTACATATATTGAAAATTCAAATTTTAAAAAATTAATAACTATCTTAGAGAAAAAAGGATATAGGTTCATTAAAGTAACAGATCTTTAAAAAGAAAATTTTTTATAGAATATGTACCTGCTAAAATTGGTCACAAAACAAGTTGAGGCACATATCCTGTTTAAAATAATATTATCCTCGTTGCAGTTCTCAAATCATTATTTTATTAATGAAAATAGCAAATTTATTATAGAATTGGAGATACCAACCTTATTAGAGATTCTTTAATTTTAAGTGAAATACTTCTGTTATTATAAACTTCCTTTGTTATTTCTTCTGACTCGTCAATATCTCTGAAGAATTGATTTTCCCCATCTATAGCAATCCTATTATCAAAAATAAATGCATTTACTTCAAAATTAAGCTTAAAACTTCTAATATCAAAATTAGCAGTTCCTATACTCATTACTGTACCATCAGCAATTATTGTTTTTGCATGAATAAATCCATTTTGGTAACTATACACCTTTATTCCCGCTTCTAAAAGTTCACCTACATAAGAACTTGCAGCCCACTGCATGAAAAAATGATCTGGTTTACCAGGTATTATTATTCTTACATCTACTCCTGATAATGCAGATATTTTCAAAGACTCCAATATAGGTGTATCCAAAACTAAATATGGAGTTTCTAGATATAAGCTCTTTTTTGCATTATTTATTAATTTTAAATAAGCATTTCTTATGTATTCTTCTTTATGATCTGGCCCACTTGTTACAATCTGTATTCCTACATCACCAAAATCTTTTGGAAATTCTTTTTCATATTTGTTGTAATTACTAATTTCTTCTTTTGAAGCATGACACCAATCAAGCAAAAACCGTTCATTTAAATCACTAACAGCTTCACCTTGAATTCTTACATGAGTATCTCTCCAAAAACCAATATTTTTATCTTTATTTATATATTCTTCTCCAACATTATATCCACCAACATATCCATATCTACCATCAATTACTACTATCTTTCTATGGTTTCTATAGTTTATACGAGTATTTATATGAGGCAAAATTCCTGGGAAAAATAATGCATATTTTCCTTTAGCATTCAAATAATTTTTAAGAACCTTTTTAGTTAACATACGAGACCCCATGCTGTCAACTAAAAGCCTAACCTCTACTCCACTCTTAGCCTTTTTCGCAAGTTCTTCAAGGATAGTCTTCCCAAGTGAGTCTGCTTTAAAAATGTAATACTCTATATGAATATATTTTTTAGCTTTTCTGATGTCTTGTATTAATTGTTTAAACTTATCTTCACCATTTATGAAAACTCTCACCTTATTATTCGTTGTGTAATTTGCTCCTGAATGATTGAAATTTAGCTTTCTTAAATCTATAAACTTTTCTCCACCATCATGTACATGATAGGTTGATTCATAGGTATCAAGTAAATTTTTTCTTTTATTTTCATCTATTCTTATTTTTTTCTTGAAAATCTTTTGCCTGCTTAAATTTTGACCAAGTAAAATATAAATCCAAAATCCAATGCCTGGCAAAATCATTACTATTAAAAGCCATGCCCATGTTGTAGTCGGATCTTTTCTTTCTAAAAAAATAAGTGAAAATGCAAATATTATATTTAATATTAAAATTATAGTTATTAAGACTAAAATTATATCCATATATATCACTTTCTTCCCCTTTTAAAACTCTCTGTACCAATTATATTATATTTATATTTCAATTATCAATGTTCACTTATCAATTGTCAATTAATGACGAAGTCTCTATTAAATAGAATTCTTGACTTTTGTAGAAATTTTAATATATAATGTTATTAAAATTTTATATTATGCTATGAATAGGAGTATTAGTAATAGATATATCTTTAAGAGAGCTGTTGTATGGTGTAAAACAGTGTTATATTATTATGAACTTGCCTATGAGCTTACTTGTTCGAAGCAAGTACGGTAAAACCGTTAAAATATTAAGTGAGAAGAATTAACTTTGTTTTTCTTTTAATTAAGAGTGGTACCACGGAAATTATGCTTTCGTCTCTTTGCATAGAGATGAAAGCTTTTTTGCAGTTAACAGTTAATAATTTGTAGTTTTCAGTTATGGAACAAAATCCACTGGATTTTGAATAATTTATAATTTTTTTATCCTAAATTGTTATTTTGCAACTTTAACTGCTAACTGATTAAATCAGCATCTTGCTGGTTAAAATTATATTATATAAGACACAATCAAATAAATTTCTAGCAGTTATTCAGCTAACACTTTACAAATTGTAGAAATCATGTAATGATTCATCCTTCAACTGTAAATTGTGCACTGTAAACTGATTCAAAGGGGAGGCTACATAATGTCAAATTACGGAACTAAAATCGATGCCAAATGGCAAAAAATATGGGAAGAAAATGAAACTTATAAGTTTAATACTGAAAATTTAGATAAGAAGCTTTATACTCTTGAAATGTTTTCTTATCCATCAGGTGCTCAATTACATGCTGGGCACTGGTTTAACTATGGTCCAACAGATTCATGGGCAAGACTTAAGAGGATGCAAGGATATAACGTATTCCAACCAATGGGCTTTGATGCTTTTGGCTTACCTGCTGAAAACTATGCTATAAAAACAGGAATCCATCCTCAAGATTCTACTTTAAAGAATATTGAAACAATGGAAAAACAATTGAAATCTATGGGCGCAATGTTCAACTGGGAAAATGAAGTTGTTACTTGTCTTCCTGATTACTATAAATGGACTCAATGGTTATTCTTGAAGCTTTATGAAAAAGGGCTAGCTTATAGAAAAAAGGCTCCAGTAAATTGGTGTCCATCTTGCAACACAGTTTTAGCTAACGAACAAGTTGTCGATGGTGCTTGTGAAAGATGTAGCACTGAAGTTACAAAGAAAGACCTTACTCAATGGTTCTTTAAAATAACTGATTATGGCGATGAATTACTTGATAAACTAGATGATTTAGATTGGCCAGAAAAAACTAAATCTATGCAAAAGCACTGGATTGGAAGATCTTATGGTGCACAAGTTACTTTCAAAGTTAAAGATTCTGATTTAAAATTTGATGTCTTTACAACAAGAGTTGATACTTTAAATGGTGTTACTTATGTAGTTCTAGCACCTGAAAATAAATTAGTTGATAAGCTAACTCTTCCAGAATATAAGGCTGCTGTTGAAGAATATAAAGAAGCTGCTGCTAAACAATCTGAAATTGAACGACAATCAAATACAAAAGAAAAGACTGGTGTATTCACAGGAGCTTATGCTATAAATCCTATTAACGGAAAAGTAGTTCCTATTTGGATTTCTGATTATGTATTAGCTACTTACGGTACTGGATGCGTTATGGCAGTTCCTGCTCATGATGAAAGGGACTTTGCTTTTGCAACTAAATTTAATTTGCCAATAGAAAGAGTTATAACTGATAAAGATAACACTGACCCAGAACTTCCTTATTGTGAATATGGAGTGCTTGTTAACTCTGGTAAATTTGATGGTTTAACTACTGAGGAAGCTAAAAAGAAAATAGTTGAAGATTTAGAAAAAGATGAATTAGGACAAATGAAGATAAACTTCAGATTAAGAGACTGGTTAGTTTCAAGACAAAGATATTGGGGTGCTCCAATTCCAATTATATATTGTGAGACCTGCGGAATAGTTCCTGTTCCTGAAAAAGATCTTCCAGTAGAACTTCCTTATAATGTTGAATTTACTCCAGATGGTAAATCACCACTTGGAAAATCTGAAGAATTCGTAAATACAACTTGTCCTTGTTGTGGTAAGCCTGCTAAGAGAGAAGCTGACACTTTAGATACTTTTGTATGTTCTTCATGGTATTATTTAAGATATGCAGATAATAAAAATGCAGATGCACCTTTTGATCCAGAAAAAATCAACAAGATTCTTCCTGTGGATAAATATGTTGGTGGACCAGAACATGCCTGTATGCACTTATTATATGCGAGATTTATAACAAAAGCTTTAAGAGACATGGGATACCTAAACTTTGACGAACCATTCTTAAGTTTAACTCACCAAGGCTTAATTTTAGGACCAGATGGACTTAAAATGAGTAAATCAAAAGGAAATACAATTTCCCCAGATGACTACATTAAAGAATATGGTGCTGACGTATTTAGAATGTATCTAATGTTTGGCTTTGGATATACTGAAGGTGGAGCTTGGAGCGACGATGGTATTAAATCTGTAGGCAAATTTGTAGATAGAATTGAAAGGATACTTGATACTTGTAGAGCTATAATAGATTCAAATGAAAATGTTAAAGATTCCATAGATTCAGCTGAAAAAGAATTGAACTTCTGGAAGCATACTGCAATCAGAGGTGTTACTGAAGATGGAGATAAAATGCAATTTAACACTGCAATAGCAAGACTTATGGAACTTACTAATGCACTAAACAAATATACTCAAGAAAATGTTAAGAATGCAAATTTCTTAAAAGCAACTATAACTGATTTCGTAAAATTACTTGCACCATTTGCTCCTCACTTCGCTGAAGAACAATGGAGCTTACTTGGAAATACTTCAACAATCTTTAATGAGAGCTTCCCTGAATTTGATCCTTCAGCTTTAGTTAAAGATGAAGTTGAAATTGCTATACAAATTAATGGTAAGATAAAATCAAAAATCATGGTAGCTTCAAACTTAGATGAAGAAGGTATTAAAGCCGCTTCTTTAGAAAATGAAACTATTAAAGAAAATACTGAAGGTAAAAATATTGTTAAAGTTATTGTAATTAAAGGAAGACTTGTTAATATAGTTGTAAAATAAAAAAGTGGCCTCAAGGCCACTTTTTTTCATGTCTAACATCTTCCTAAGCATAAGTATTAATTATGTTACCACTTTCCTCATCGGAAACTTGTGTTGTTGCATTTGCATTAGTATTTACCTTTACATTTTTTTCACCAGTTGGTTTTTCTGGTGGCTTTGATGGTGGTGCTGCTTTACTTGTGTTGCTAGATTTTTTTTGTTCAATTTGTGATTCAATATTTTGAATTTGTGATTGAATTTGTTTAGCCTTTGATTGCTTTGTTTTCTCATCATCATTACTTGATTGAATTTCTTGTAGTTGCTTCTCTAAACTTTCTTTTTGTTTTTCAAGAGCACTTGTATCACTACTTGTGCTACTTGTAGAAGTATATGATGTACTTGTCATTGACGATATTGATGAAATACTCATTATATTCCTCCCTCATATAATTATGAATTTATTAAAAACTTTTAAAGCTCATTGTTGCTTCAAAAGCACTGCTAATAGCATCTGCTTGATCCTGTGTTATTGTTCCTGCTGATATTAGGCCACTTAATGGATTTGTTTTATTAGTTGTCTCTTGATTATTTCTTGCCTCATGTGATTTCATTAATTCTTCAAAAACACTTTCAATTGCATCCTCTTGGGCTTGAGTTATTGTCCCTGCTGTTACCAAACTATCCAATGGATTTGTTTTTGTACTTGTACTGGTTGTACTTGAACTTGATTTATCTGCATCCCTTGCTGCATCTAATGTACTTTTAATTGAATCTGCTTGATCTTGGGTTATTGTTCCTGCAGTTATTAAGCTTTCTAAAGGGTTTTGAGATTTAGTTATATTGCTGTAGGTTCCTGAAGTTTGAATTTCTCTTCCCCTAGATTGAAAAACACTTTGAACAGCATTTGCTTGATCTTGAGTTATTGTTCCTGCTTCAACTAAGCTGCTCAATGGATTATTATTTGACAAGCTTTGTGTAGCATTCCCCATTGCTTGCATCCCTTGTTGACTTATTGAAACCAAATCATTTTCTTCTTGTCTTTTTTGCTGCTCTACCTTATATTGTTGTAAAGCTCTTGCTGATTGTATCCTTCTCTCAAGATACACTTCCATACTGTTTTGATTACTACTTATTGTGTTCATTATAATTCTCTCCTTTAACCTGCTTCCCTGCATATATTTTCTCCTATACTTATTTAATCGACATGTATTTCTTAAAATCTAACGTAGTGCTGTGGCAACTTTGTGGCAATTTTGTGGCAAAAGAGTTATAAGTAAAATTTAAAATAGCATTCGTATTTACATATGATAAAATATATTTTGAGGTGAATTAATTTCATGGATAAAAAATTAATATATATTGCTGACGATGAAATCAATATTTGTAATATAATAAAATCTTTTCTACTTAAAGAAGGCTTTGATGTTGAAATATTTACAAACGGACGTGATATCCTTGAAGCATTTAATAGAAGACAAGCTGATATGCTCATAATAGATATTATGATGCCTGAAATAGATGGATATGCTCTTTGTTCTTTAATAAGACTTAAAAGTTGTGTCCCAATAATAATTGTATCAGCCAAAGATACTGAATCTGATAAAATTACTGGTCTTAAACTTGGTGGAGATGATTATCTAACTAAACCTTTTAGTCCCTTGGAACTTATTGCTAGAATGAATAGTATTTTCAGACGAATAGACTTGGACAAAGCTCCTATCCAAAATAATCAAATTATGAAATTATTAGATGTATTAATAAATCTTAATACAAAAAAAGCTGAAGTTAACGGTTCCCCTTTAGCACTTACAGTAATGGAATTATCACTTCTTAATTATCTTATTCAAAACAAAAATAGAGCTGTCAGTAGAACTGAGCTTCTAGATAAAATATGGGGATTTGATAACAAAGTGGAAACTCGTGCTACGGATGATATGATAAAAAGAATAAGAAAAAAACTTACTTCTGCAAATTCGAAACTTAAAATACAAACTATTTGGGGTTTTGGTTTTTCAATACAAGATAATGACTAACACTAAAAAAACTATTAATACATAATAAGGACGGATATTATGAAGAGAGATACTATAAAATGGAGAATTTTTAAATATAACATTATTATTATTATTATGCTAATTACATTTACCACGATAATTTTCAATGTAGCTGTTCGTATATACATAGAAAAAAATCTTGTTACACAATTAGATAAAATAGCCTCAAATGCTGAAATTACAGCTCTTAAACATGGTCCTGATTTTTTTAAACAAGCACCTCCACCACCTCCTAATGATTCACAAGATATAAATCCATTTCCTCAAAATACTAAGCCTGATGAATTACCCCTTACTGATTCACAAGGTACTAATGAACTTTTTAGATATTATTTCATGTTAGATCATTCACTTAAAGAACCACTAACTTTACTAAATGCAGACTTCATTTTAATTGATCAAAATGAAAATAGAATTACTCCTTTTCCTGACAGATATATTTCTGATGATTTTATGAAACAATTAAAAAACAAACTTTACAATTCAAAAAAACTTGAGCAAGAAGATTATTTAAATTTTCATGTAGCTAGCACTGAATACATAGCTATTATTAAATCTGTATCTGATAAAAATTCCTTTGGACTAGGCTGGATAATAATATATTCAAATGTTGAAAAAATAAATCAATTACAGATAGGTATAAATTTAATTCTTTCTCTTATTCTTATTTTCTGTGCATTAGTTACTGTTATTTTTTCGTCACGTATATCAAAAAAAATTTGTACACCATTTGATAATCTAAATGAATATATCCGTGCTATATCAGAAAGAAATTTCGGTAATAAAATTGAAATGCCTGTTTATGAAGAATTACATGAATTTATAAATAATATTAATATTATGTCTGAAAAACTTGAAACCTATGACAAAGCACAAAAGACTTTTTTGCAAAATGTGTCTCACGAATTTAGAACACCACTTATGTCTATACAAAGTTATACTGAAGGTATTAAATATGACGTTATTGATAGTGATAATGCTGTAGAAATTATATTATCAGAAATAAAACGTATGACAAGACTAGTAGAAGATTTACTATATTTATCACGCCTTGATGCAATTGAAGAAAATTATAATTATGCAAATATAAACTTTAATGAATTAATAAATAAATGTATAGAGCATATAAGTTGGTTGGCTAAAAAAAATAATATCACAATTAGAAGTAATTTACTCACTAAACTTATTGAAATTAATGGCGATGAAGAAAAACTTTTGAGAGCAATTGATAATATTATTAGTAATTGTATAAGATATGCAAAAAGCACTGTTACTATTGAATTTAATCTTATATGTGATGATAAAGTTCAACTTATATTATATGATGACGGACCAGGTTTTATGGATATAGACCTTCCTAATATATTCGATAGATTTTATAAAGGAGAAAAGGGACATTTTGGACTAGGATTATCTATTAGTAAAAATATTATTGAAAAATTGAATGGAAGTATCAAAGCAGAAAATTCACTTACTGGTGCAAAGTTTATAATAGAGCTACCCAATCTACATAAAAATTAAACTTTTATAACAATTTTATGAAAAACCATAAATTTTTTGTTAAAAATATTAAGAGAGAGTTCACTCCTACTTTTCCATGCTACAACCTTAGATTGGCAAGTTAAAATAGAATGAGCTCTCTTCAACTGTATCAAAGCTTTATGAATTTAATATTTCTTTAAACTGAAAAAGTATTCCTTTTACTTTTTCTTCATCTAATGGTTTGTAAGTTTCAATATATCTTGAAACATCAAGAGCTTCATAAGCCCTTTTACTCATAGCTACCCAATTTTCAGGTATATATACCCATATTATATCTTCATATTTACAGCTTAATAAAAAATGTTCTAATCCATAAAACGCATATTCTTCAATTTCATGTATTTTATTGAAATCAATATAATCTTTAACGACCTCTGATGTTAATTGATCTTTATGAGAATTTACATAAAAAAAATCAAAAATTTCTCTTGAAGCATTTAGTGCACTATCTCTAATTATTTTTATTTTTTCATTTTCTTCGAAGTTTTGATAATACAATTCAATTAACTCTTCATTATCCTCATATACAATAACTTTTTCTACCTTTGTTTTTCTTGCAATTTCTTGAACCACATATCCAATACCAAGACCAACTATTCCAACTTTTCCATAAGAAAAAGATATTGCATTATACGAACTTTCTATTTCTCTAGGGGATAATTTCATTAAACAAGTATTATTTCTATATAATTGTATTATGTCTATATCATAATCATCGCTATTTTCATACATATATCCTTGCAAATCTTGCTTATTCATAGTGTTTTTAACTATTTTATAGTCACCACAAGTTCCTGGATTAACTAGATTATTATATTTTTTCATCTCTTGGAACACAAAATTTTTATTATATGGTTTCATAGTTAATTCCCCTTCTTGAAATGTTTAACGTAACTTTATTCATTATAACATATATTTCCATTTTTGTATAATAACACATTAAGATTTACTTTGGATTATATATTACTAAACCATAACATAATATCACATTTTTAACCAAAACTTAAATAGAAATATAAACTTTTTATTTTTATATATGTATGTTATACTTACGTTAATGATTTAATATCATTTTAATATTATATAAAGTAGGTGTTTGAATGAAAAATGTTACTATAAGCCAAGAAGCTTATGATGAATTTAAAGCTTTTTTGGACGAAAATAAAATAACTGATTTTAATATTAGAATTAATTTTGCTGGCTTTGCATGTAGTGGCCCAGTTTTTAACATATCTGTTTCAAAAGCAAGCGATGATGATGAGATTGAAAAAATTAATGATATCTCATTCATCTACGAAAAAAGCTTAATAGAACAGTTTGGAGGCTTCATAATCCTTTCTTCTGATGAAAATGAAGGCCGTGGATTAAGTCTGAAACCTGTTATTGAGCCTGAAGGTGGATGTGGTGGTTCTTGTAGTGGTTGCCACTAAAACTAAAATAAATATACTAAATTCTAAGAATGGTGTATGCATATATACATCATTCTTATTTTCTTACTTAGCTATATCAGCTGATTCTACTTTCCACTGCAAATTTATATAATCATCACTAATTTTATATACTCCATCCAGCATATCTATCCAATAATATTCATTAATCACCTTTTTTTCCTTTTCTTCTCCAGTAATGTTATTTAAAGTTTTATTATTAAATTCATTGAAATAATTACTAATTTTTGATGAAATGTCATACATAAATTTAAAAGATATTAAATCATCATCTTTTAATACTAACTTATTTGCTTGATTTTTCATTTCCTTGTTTAAAAGAGATAATGCATATTCCTTAATTTTTCCATGTATTTCATTTTCCATCACTTTATCAGTTTTTATATTTTTAGTAAAAAAAGGAATTGCATTTTGAGAGTAAGATCCATATTGCTGCCATAATTCCATTATATCACTTGACATTGCATCATAATTTTTATAAAGCTTTAATAAATCTTCATTTTTTATGCTGCTTTGTTCAATACTTTTAGCTAAAATATCCAGATTTATTTCATTTTTTTGCTTAAAATCTTCTATTTCAATATAAGATTGCTGTCCTATTTTATACTTATAGTTATTTAATTTAACCATTGAATATATATTAACTATTACACTTATTATAAGAAATATAGATAGTAACATTATATAATCCATACTTTTAAGTTTTCTAGCCAAGAACATCCCTCCTATATTAATATTTATTTTAACATATAAGCTGGCCTTTGCATATCATTACTATGCATTTATCTCGCCCAATCATGTATAACTTCGTTAACCATCTTTAATCCAATGTTTCCTTCGACGACTTCTTTTTCTCCAGCATTTATTCTTTTTATCTCTCCATATGAATTTTCCAAAGATAATTCTTCGCTTCCAGATAGAACCCATATTATCTTTTTACTCACGGGCTTTACTCCTAATTTTTTTTCACCAACTCCATCTGTAAAGTAAATTAATACAGATTCTCTTAGATTATTATCTCTAATATACTCAAATACTGGTGTAAATTCTGTTGAACCATTATCTTTAGCTCTCTTGTGTATGTCTCTTTCACTTTTTATCTCATATATATTTCTAATTTCATTATCACACTCAATAATTGTAATTTTATTATTAGTGCTTGCAGTTATTGTTAGTATTTCTATTAATATTTTATGCATATCCTCTTCATTCATACTTGCACTTATATCTATAGCTACAATTAGTTCAGCCTCAGTCTTAGGTAGTCGACCTCTTAAATCTAATCTCTCTGGCTGTCTTCTATCTCTTCTTGTTATTGTCTTCTTATAGCCAGATTTTACAGTTGGCAAGATGTTTTTAAGAACAGTTTGCCATGGTATTTCGGCTTTTTCTTTGTATGCTAAAATTATTTTTCCGATTCCTTCAGGAGCTCCTTCTGTATAAGCACTTATGGCTGTCTTTTTAGTTAAATTTCTGATGTCTTCTTCGCTTACTTGAATTTCTTCCCATAAATCATGCGCCTTAGACATATCTAGTTCATACTTACTTTCTTCATCATTTTTTATATTAGTTTTTTTAATTCTTGATTTAATTGCCTTATAAAGTTCTTCTGCATATTCTTCAGCACTTCGGTTTTCTTGTAAAAATAAATTATGTTCCAAGCTGATTGCTTCAAGTTTATTACTATAACTAGGCATATCTTTAATGAATTGATTAATTGAAATATCTAATGCAATATTAATTATTTCTTTGTTAAATCTATTTTTTAATTTTTTTTCTCTCTCAAAATGAGAATTCATTATATGATAAATCTCATGCTTAAATAATGCAGCCATTTCATTTTTACTGCAATTTAGAAACAAAATAGGATTAAAGTACATATAAAAATTATCACGCTCAGGAATAGTAGCTATAGGCACTGTTATTTTTATGTTTATATTTCGTCTTATTCTAAGCATAAATTGTCCAAAAAAAGCATCTTGACTTTGCAATAAATATAGTACAACTTCTTCAACTAATTCAAAAAATCTTCTCCTATAATTATCACTAGCTAATCCTTCTCTATCTAACGAATATGCTTCTTTTAAAAGTTGTTCCCTTTTTTCTTCAAACACCATTCTACTATCCCTCCTATCCTCATTTTTTTATTCTTTAATACTAAACTTCTATATATCAATATTTCAATTAAATATATTAAAAAATGAATCCAAAAATTCTTCTGTCTCCAATAATTGTTTATATACAGTCTTAGAATAATCCCTTTTAATTTCTTTCATTATTCCTAATCTTAGATCTCTAGGATATAAATTAAGAAATTCTGAAAATAACTTTAAATTTTTTTCTATATTGTGAACTTCTAAATATTTCAATGAATTTTTTACTACTATATATAATCTTGAATGACTTTCTTTTTCTATTCTGTCTTTTAATTCAAAGTTTAAAACTTCATTATTAAATATATCTTCTACACTTATCAATGGTTTTTTTAAATTAGTTAGAAAACTACTAAAATCATTTCCAATATCTATTCCTATATTTCCCTTTACAACATTAAAAAATGTATCAAAAGAATATTTCTCCTTATTTCTTAAATAAATATTATAAGCCTTAGATACTCTCTCCCAGCTTCTTGGGGTAGCTTTTATTGTTTCTTCAGAATCTGGAGTATGTAAGTATTCTGGAAAAGTAGATAAAAATTCTATAATATGTTCATGTATATTACCATTATCACTCATTCCCCAGTTAATCCACTCCTTGATATCAGAATCAAGTCTTACCCAAACAAATCTATCCTCCTGAGCTGGATCCATATCTACGACATCATATCTACTATTATAAAATCCCTCATTTTTATTAGAAGGATTCATTGCTGCTATTACCTTAACTTTATCACTTAATATATATCCATTGATTTCTCTATTTAAAATTAAATTCATAAGTTCCTGTGCTACCGCATGATCACATCTATTTAGCTCATCTATAAATAAAATGACATTACGTTTTTCATCATCTTTTAAAACTTTTTGAATTTCCTGTAATTTATTATGGGTTGCATAAATAGTTACCCCATTATCAACTATAGGTAATCCTCCTATTTCTCCTTCTTTCAACAAATTTGCATCTATTGTAACAAGGTAATCTCCATTATCTTTAGCAATCTGCTTAACTAAAGAAGTTTTCCCTACTCCGCTTTCCCCTATTATTAAAGGTACATCATTTGCTGCAACAATTAAATCTACTGTATTTAAACACTCTGAATATTTCAATTTTTCACCTCTATCACAATGTAGAATTCATAATAGCTAGAGTTCTATATAGACAATTATAAATTCTACAATATTGTTCATCTCAAATATATACTAAATTGATAATTTGTAATCCACTAATAATTTTCTAGCCATTTTGCTTCCGTACTCTCTGACAAAATTAATCTTATCCATTTCCAAAATCTCTAATTCTAAAAAGTCTTCAATGTATTTTTTATCAATATCCTTATCTTTAATCTTTTCTTTAAGAACTTCTACAACTAGCTCTACATCAATACTTTCATAAATATATTTTACTACATTTATGTTCTCACTAATAAAAATTTTTATTTCATCTAAATCATAATTAGAAATGTAATTAATTGCTTCTCCATTTTGTTTTATAGCTTTAACTTTTGCCTTTAAACTAGGATTTTTTATATATCTAATTGCCGCATAATAGTTATCTATTGCTGAAAGCTGAACTTTTTCTGAAGGATTTTCTATATATTTAATCGAATCATAATCTTTGGAAACTGCCATAATTTGCAATTCTTCACTTGGATCATTTACATATTGTATGGCCCACCCCTTTGTCCTAACTGCTTCTGCTATAATATCATTACTAGGATTCTTTATAAGTTCCAAAGCATTCCATAAACTTCTAACACACATAATACCAATTTCATTATCAACATCATTGATATACTTTATTGCTAAAGGAGTACTCTTAATAGCTTGTTTTTGAACTTCCTTACTAGGATTCTTTATATATCTGATGTTATTTCCATTAATTTTTACTATGAATAATTCCATTTCTTCATCTACATTCTCTAATTCTGTAATATATTCAGGATTCGTTTTTAACTTCAATAACACTTGTTCTTTATCCATTTCGATCACCTTTTCATTTTATCAATTGCAATGTTCAACTATCAATGATTAATTTTATATGATCACTCATCATTGACAATTTAACATTAAGTATTTATCTTTAATCTCTATATTTTTCTATTTCTCTTTTAACAGAAAAAAGTAAACTATTTAATTCCCAAACTTCACCATCTTCAATTAATTTATTTAATATTTTTTGAAATCTTGACGCTTCTGCTTCTTTACCTAATGAAATTAGTGTAAGCAATGAATTCATTATATTAGAAATTAAATTTGATTTAACTTCAAATAATTTTTGAGCATCTTTAATTTCATCTTTAATTTCTAACATTTCTTCATCTAATCTAAATGCCGCATCCGCAGAACTTTTAAGCTTTTTCTTCAATTCTTCTGGTATATGCTGCTTATACTTATAATTTAAAGAATGTTCGATAGTAGCCCAAAAATTCATTGCCAATGTCCTAATTTGAAATTCTGCTAATATTTCTACTAATCCCTCCGCCATATTTACAGGATATTTAATAATCATATGATAGCTTCTATAGCCACTTTCCTTCACATTTCTTATATAATCTTTTTCATAAAGAATTTGCATATCTTTACGACCTCTTAATATTTCTACGACAGTATCTATATCGTCAACAAATTGACACATTATTCTTATACCTGCGATATCTTCAAGCTCATACCTAATTCTATCTATTGGTATTTCAAATTTGTTTGCCTTTTCTAACATACTTGATACTTCTTTAACTCTTCCAGTTACAAATTCTATAGGTGAATATTCATTTTTTCTTCTATATTCTTTTCTAATTGATTTTAATTTTACTTTTAATTCATCAACTGCTTGCTCATAAGGCATCAAAAAAACCTTCCAATCGTTCATTGCCATTAGTCTCACCCTTTAATAATATGATTTCTCAATATTGTCCTTCTATATTATATCAAAAAGTTTAAATTAAGTGTTAATAATCTAAATAAACATCAAAAAATTAACATAACCTCTTTATCAATTATTTTAATATGATATAATTTATCTATAATAAAATTATAAATCAATGTAGTTTTAATGAGGGGACAAAAAAATGAACGACACTAACATACTAAATCATTTATTTGATAAAAATATAATTTGTCCAGTTTGTGATGCACATTTTAAGGCTAAAACTGTAAAATCTAAATCACCAAGAATTTCTTCTAGAGATTCAGATTTTTTTATACGGTATTCACCAGTTGTAAATCCGTATTTTTACGATGTTTTAATTTGCAATTCTTGTGGTTATGCTGCTATGAGATCAGACTTTGATAATATTAAAACTCACAAGAAGGAACTAGTCTTTAGCAATGTAACTCCAAAATGGAAACCTAGAGTATATCCTGATATTTTGGATGAAAAATTAGCAATTGAGCGTTATAAATTAGCCCTATTAAACGCTGTACTACTTGATCTACAAGATAGTACAAAAGCTATGCTTTCATTAAAAATAGCTTGGATGTATAGATTACTAAATGATAGTAATCAAGAGAAAACATTTTTAACTCAGGCCCTTGATGGGTTTAATGATGCATATTCAAAAGAACTTTTTCCTATCTATGGTTTACAAAGAGATGCTTTTATGTACATGCTTGGTGAATTGAATAGAAAATTAGGAAATACTCAAAATGCATTATTATGGTATTCAAAAACCATTGTCAGCGTAAATTCATCTAATAGAATTAAAGAATTAGCACGTATTGGGAAAGACTTAATAAAAAATGAAAATATTTAAAACTTTTTTTACTTACAAGGGGGAAATATGTCATGAAAATTTTTAAAAATAGTACTACTAATACTTCTAACATTTCTGAACCTTCAAAAAATGAAATCAGTAACAATACTGATATAATTACAAAAGATTTAAGTAATGAATTAGGTGATTTAAAAGCAAAAGCTGATGTAATAAATGATTCTCTTAAAAGTATTTCATCTACCGCATCGTCATTAATATCTTCTGCAGACTCTCAAAACAGAGAATTGCTAAATACACAAAATACATTAAACAGCTTTAGTTCAAATATGGAAAATTTAGCAATTGATATTACAAATGTTCATATCAAGGTATTAGATACAGATAAGTTAGCTGATACTGGATTAGATACAATCGGAAATTTAGATACATCATTGACAGACCTTGAAGAAGCATTCACAGTATCTACTTCAACTGTAAATGCCTTAGTATCAAAATTAGAATCCGTAAACATTATAACTGACTCTATAAGTCAAATAGCAAGTCAAACTAACCTTTTATCACTTAATGCAGCTATTGAAGCTGCTAGAGCTGGTGAAGCTGGTAAAGGTTTCTCTGTTGTAGCAGGTGAAGTTAGAAAACTAGCTGAAAATTCAAAACTTGCAGTACAAAGTATAACTAGTATATTAGACGAAATTAAGGTAGATATTTTAAAAGCTTCTAATGCAATGAACTCTGGTAATTCTGCTTTGACTACTCAACATAATTCTTTACAAGACGCAAAAAGCAGTTTTTCAGAAATAAAAACATCAATTGAAGAAGCAACTGATGAAATCACTACCTGCATCGAACATTTAACAACAGCTTCCATGGAAAAAGACACTGTTATTTCAACTGTTGATAATATTATCAACACTTTCCAAGAAAGTGAAAGCTTATCTAAGGAAATTGCTTCACATGTTCGCACGCAAGAAAATGCTATCGAGGATTTAAATAATTCGGTAAAAAAATTATTATAATGTAAAAAATGAGATATATCACAAACTATTGTGATATATCTCATTTTTATTATTTTAGTAATAACTTATCATTTTTAATAATTAGTACATATATATTAAACACTTGAACTTATAACTTTATAGTATTCTTTTAGGATTAAAATCAAGGTAATCTGCTGATGATAATATATATTCCACACCATCAAAATATCCATCTAATACTTTTCCTAGTAATATAGGGCCATGAAGGTGTCCATATATAACTTTTTTAACTTTATATTCCTTAATTATTTTTGTAAATTCGGATTCTTCAAATTTATCATTTACTGGAGGATAATGAAGCATAACTATTATATTTTCGTATCCATTTTTTTTAGCAGCATCTAGAGAAATCTTCAATCTTATTTGCTCTCTATTGTATATTTTTTCGTCCTTTTCACTGTATTTATCTCCGCTAGGACAAACCCACCCTCTAGTACCACATATAGCATAATCCTCATAGATATAATAATTATTTTGAATAAATTTAGTATTTTCATACATATTATTTAATTTTGAAATACTTCCCCACCAATAATCATGGTTCCCTTTACTTATGATTTTTTTACCAGGCAATTCATTTATCCAATCTAAATCATATTTACTATCTTGCTCTTTCAATGACCAAGATATATCTCCTGCAATAAGTACCATATCTCTTTCTGTAACTTTATCAATCCAATTTTCTTTTATTTTTTTGCAATGATCTTTCCACTTATCACCAAATATATCCATTGGTTTTTCAACATTAAACCCTAGGTGTAAGTCTGAAATGGTATAAAGTGCCACTTAATCCTCACCTTTCTGTCATCTTGAGCATATATAAAGCAAACTCTTATAAGCCCTTCTTATCTCTTCTTATCCAAATCTGTAATAAATGCTATTACATGTGCCACTGCTTCATATAATTCTGTTGGAATTTCATCTCCAATATCAACGTTGCATAATAAATCAGTCAGTTCTTTATTATACACTATCGGAACTTCATTATCTTTTGCAGTTTCTAGTATTTTATCAGCTATATGCCCCATTCCTGCTGCTGTTACTATTGGAGCGTCACTATTAAATTCATATTTTAATGCTGCTGCCTTTTTCCTCTGATTCATTTTTGTACACTCCCACCTAATTATTCAATCAATTCTGTAATGCACAATTAAAGATGAATCAACTCGACTTTATTAGCCATTTATATTTGGAGAATCTTTTATTGTACATGATAGTAGCTTATTACAAACTTTAAAGTGTCAAGAATTAATATATACTAATTATACCTTAATATCAATAGCAGAAATAGTTAAATCATTAAAGAAATTTCTGCAGTTAACTAAATCTACAGGTTTTTCTTTGGTCGATACATGAATATTCACAAATAATCCAAGTGTAGACAACCCATCAGCCAATTTATATTTATTATTATTTATAACAGACGTAAATTCATTTTCACATTTTAAATTAACATCGATTTTATTATTTCTAATAGTTAAATATCCATCTACATCCCCTAAATGTGCAGTTTTAACACTTACAATCATTTTTGCATTAGTAGAATCAATTTTTTTGCCATCTTTTCTGTTATCTTTTATTATTAATTTGCATGGATATTCTTGAAAATTAGCAGTTATAGGCACATTCACATAATAATATTCATCACTAACCGAATTAAATACTTTGATGTCACTGATATTTGCTTTTAATAAATTCATTACCTTCTCATATCCATCTTGTTTTAATTCTGTTTTATCGATTAAATCCTTAACTATGTCTCTTATGTTATTAATCTTATCCTTCATTTCATATACTATTCCATCTTTACCACTTGAATTACTTTTTAACAAAAACTCCTGATTGTTTAATTTACTTACTACATCTTTCATAGCATTATTTTCTACTTCTTTTGGTTGAATAGTATTTGGCATATTTCCTTGATTGTCATCTTTTCTATTTACTAATTCAGTAATTTTCTTATACTCATCATCTGTTAACTTTACTTCTCTACCCTCAATATTACTTAATAAATTTTCTAATTTTGATTTATTAGTTGATTCAATAAGTTTTTCAGCTTGAGTCTTAGGTGTATTATCTGCAATAATATTATCTCCAATTGTATCTTTAATTAATTTTACTATTTCCTTATCATCCAACTTTTCTATTAATGATGTAGGAATATTGCTTTTTTCTGTATTAAGATTAACATTTTCATTTCCAGCTCTTTTTTGAATTAAATCTAATTCACTATCTTCACTTCCTGTTAATGTTCTTAAAACATCTAATACATTTATTTTTTTAGTTAACGGATCATTTTCATTGTAAATTTTTGATGCAAATGCTGTATGAGAATCTACCGTACTTCTAACTACTTCAGAGCCTTTATCAAATAATTTACCATTTATAAAAGATTCATTAATCTTATTTTCTTTTGTTTTATCTGAAAACTCTAAGGAATTCAATGAATTGCTAATTCTCTTAAGAATTTGTTCAATTGTAGCATCTCCTTTAAATACCTTATTAAAACTATTTATATTTTCTTCTGAAAAATCCAAGTTATTTTCTATAAAAGCAAGTATATCCCCAGAAGACATTTTTTTAAATTCGTCAAAAAACTTAGTTAGCACTTCCTTAACAGCTTGCCCCTCAGAACTATCAACAGCTATTCCTTTACTTTGTAGGTATGTTTTAATAAACGAATCTATTTCTTTAGGATTGGCATTAACTTTTTCATTAAATTGAATTAAGCCTTTTATTTCATTTATATTCTCTCTAGTTAAAGATATATTATGTTTAACCATGTTTTTCAAAATATCAATATCATCTTTTGAAAGTCCTTCTTTCTCAATAACTTCTTGGAAGTTCTCGTCTCCACTTACTTCATCATCTACAGTATCTTGTACCAATTTTAATTTTAATTTCCCATTTTCAAAGCCATCTACTTGAAACTTTACTAATTTTAAATCGTCTAAATCAACATTTCCATTAAGCTCTGCAATAAATTGCCATCCATCTGATAATCTTATTGTTATGTCTTTTCCGTTTCCTTTATCAACAACTCTTCCTGTAAAACGCTCTCCTACTTCAAAAGTTAGTTTGCTAGAAATTTTCTTAGTATTTGTATTATATCCATTATTTATATTCCAAATTCCTGGCATATCTTTTTCTCCCCTACTAATTATTACTTCCACTTTATTCTATTATAATTATCGTACGAAAAAAGCACAAATTAACTACGTTTAAAAGTTAATCTTATTGAATATTTATATAAATTTATATTTTATGTATTTAGTTATAAGACATATTCTCATTATATATGTTACAATTGTCAATCTTCAATTATTTAAAACACTTTTGCTTATTTTTAAATTTTAATTGTATTGTAACATACATAACTCCTATCATTAGTCTATTTATAATCTTTTGCTTCTTCTTCCCCATCTAGTACTCTAGTTACTCCTTCAGCTAATGCAAGCATTTCATCTTCTCCTGGGTAGATTACTATAGGTGCTATAAATCTTACCTTTTCACTAATAAAATTTACGATAGGTTTTCCATAAGCCATACCACCAGTTAAAATAATGGCATCTACCTTTCCATTAAGAACTACTGCAGCTGCACCTATATCTTTAGCAACTTGATATCCCATAGCATCGTGAACTAGCTTTGCTTTTTCATCTCCATCTAATGCAGCATTTTCTACGATTCTTGCATCATTTGTATTAAGATAAGCTACAAAGCCACCTTTACCTGTTATTTTCTTTAGTATTTCTTCTAGCGTATATCTGCCACTAAAACACATTCTAGCTAAATCGCCAGCTGGAACACCTCCACTTCTTTCTGGTGAAAATGCTCCTTCACCATCAAGAGCATTATTTACATCAATTATTCTTCCTCTTTTATGTGCTCCTACTGAAACTCCTCCACCCATATGCGCCACAATAACATTAATATCTTCATAATTCAAACCAGATTCCTTTGCATATTTTTTAGCTACTGCCTTTTGATTTAGTGCATGAAAAATGCTTTTTCTTGGCAACTCTGGAATGCCTGATAATCTTGCTATATCATCCATTTCATCAACAACTACTGGATCAACTATAAATGCAGTTTTCCCAATAGAATTTGCAATTTCATTTGCTATAATAGCACCAAGATTAGATGCATGCTCGCCTCTTATACTTTCTTTTAAATCCTTTAACATATTTTCATTTACTCTATATGTTCCACTCAAAATTGGCTTTAAAAGCCCTCCTCTACCTACTATCGCATCTAAATTCTGTATATCTATTTTGTTATTTTCTAATGTTTTTAATATTACTTCTGTTCTAAAGTTTTGTTGATCAAAAATATGTTCAAACTTTCCAATTTCTTCTGCAGAATGTCTTAATGTTTCTCCAAAAATCTCTCTTCCACCATTATACACAGATATTTTTGTTGATGTAGATCCTGGATTTATTATCAATAATTTATAACTCACATATTTTCCTCCTTTAAATTTTATATTATAAATATTCCCATATGTATATATAATTAAACATTTCAAAATTAAAAAGCATATTATATTGTAAGAGAAATTTTATATATACAATTTCCAATCCTTTGAAATAAAAAAAGGCTACGCCAACAAAATTGGTTTCGCCAATTAAATAAATAATTAATTATTAATAACTCACCTTATTAAACGCCTTACTTATATCCCTTCTCTTTATCCAAAGCTTCATCTTTAATTTCTTTTCTCATAGCCTCTAGAGCTTCCTCTCTTCTTTCATTCTTTTCTTCTAATGTTTGCTTCATTTTAGAGTCATCTGTTTTAGCTATCATTTCATCGGCAAGTTCACAATTTAAAATTGTTTTATCAATATTATATTGAATTCTATCCACATTGTCTCTTCTATCATCTGGTTTGTTCTTCATAATATCATATCTCCTTTTCTACTGTAATTTTGTTTTTTAATTTGAAACTACAAGAAATTATATTTTCATAGTCATGAACTTTTCTTTTGTATTATGCTCAAACAAATAATTTATTATGTAGAATCATTTAATTTTCAATTACATTTATTTGCCACACATTAATAAGTTTACGAGTGTAATACTAATACAGTTAGGAGGTGATGATTATGAATGGAAATTTAGCCCCACATGAAGCAATTGAGGTCAGAGAATACATAAGTCAAGAGATGTTAGATATAAAAAAAATTAGTGCGAGCATAAATATGGTTAATGATGCTGAATTAAAAAATTATATGCAGGATTCAATAGCATCAAAAAAAACTGCTTTGCAAAACATACAGTCCTCATTATCTTAAAAATATTTTTAAATAGAAAGGAGTAATTCTAAATGCCACAAAATAGTACTACCTTAACAGAAAAGGACATTGCACTTGACTTAATTACAAGTTCAAAGACAACAATAACAACCTTATCTAAAACATTAACAGAAGCAACAAATCCACAACTAAGGGAAACTCTAAAAAACCAACTCACTGCTTGTGTCAACTCTCATTACAGACTTTCAGATATATCAATTAATAAAGGTTGGTACAATGCTCATCTAGATGCAGAGCAGCAATTACAACAAGATTTATCAACTATCAACTCTATTACTCAATAATTATCACATATATTACATCGGAGGTGAACTCATGAATAACAAAAATAACCTAGCACCCCATGAAATGCTTGAATTAAGAGAATTAATGGATTCAAATATTGTTGGTGTAAAAAAATTACAGGCTAATATGAAGATGA
Source organism: Clostridium saccharoperbutylacetonicum N1-4(HMT) (assembly GCF_000340885.1). NCBI lineage: Bacteria > Bacillati > Bacillota > Clostridia > Eubacteriales > Clostridiaceae > Clostridium > Clostridium saccharoperbutylacetonicum. Next base: position 5,915,461 of record NC_020291.1, read on the forward strand.
TTGAAGATGATGAATTAAAATCTTTTATGGAACATTGTCTAGATAGCAAAAAAGAAAATATAAATTCTGTTCAAAATTTCATTGAAAGCAATTTTAATATTTAATATAATAGGAGGTTTCCACTATGTCTTTTTTAGATAACTTATTTGGAAATGATAATGCCGCACTAACAGAAAAAGATATCGCTCAAGATATACTCAAAGATTCAAAATTTGCTGTAACATCATTAGCTTCTGCTGCAGCAGAAGCAATTAATCCTGAACTTAGAGATATGTTAAGAACTCAATTAGATAAAGCTGTAAGCGATCATTTTGAATTATCAGATATGATTGTAGATAGAGGCTGGTATCCTGCCAAGGATGAACCTATAGAACAGCTTAGAAATGAATATGAAATTTCTCAAAAATTAAGTGAAAATTCTTAATAAAAAGAGAAATAATTGACACAGCTTTTACAGTTTACAGTTATCAATTGAAGTAGAAATCCCTAACAGGATTTCCCCCCTCAACTGTAAACTGTACATTGTTAACTGCAAATATATGCCCCTAAATAAATTCTTCAAAACCATCTTTATATTTCGTTGGTATAAATTCTATTATTTCATATTTAGCTATATCCTTCTTATAAAAAGGATCTTCCTTAATTATTGAATTTATTTCTTCTTTATCTTTCCCACAAGATAATATTATTCCTCCGGTTCTTGGATTTTGCCTTCCTGAACATATAAATTTATTCAATGAATAATATTTTTCTAGAAAAACAACATGGTCGTCCAAATATTTTTCAACTTCCTCCATAGATTTTTGATATCTTAAAATTACTAGAAACATATAGTTACCCTCCTCAACTATTCTTATTTATTTCTTCTAAAATCATAATTCTTTTATAAAATCCATATTTTTCATAAAATCTTAATACTTCTTCATTCCCATCTATAACACCTATTCTCCTTGTTTTGCTTTATTTTTATATAACCATTCCAGAGCATTTTTCATTAATTTATCTCCTAAATCTAATTTACGGTATTCATAAGCCACAAAAATCGAATCTATTTCTCCTTCTAATCCTTTATTTATACTACTAATACAATATCCTACATACATTTCTGCTTTCTTTATTAGAGCTATGTTAACACCTAAAACAGTGTCATTTAGAAATTTCTCCTTTCTAGCTTCAAAATTAAAACTTTTATATCTATTCTTAAAATAATTTGATTGTTTCTCATGCTGCTTATTTAATTGTTCCCATAATGGTTTGACTAAATCTAGTAATTCTGCTCCACCACTTTTTAATTCAAAATCCTCCATAGTTATTTCCCCCCCAAAAAATATATGTGCTACAATTAAAGTGTAAATCAGTACAAAATTCAATTCAATAATTGAAAAATGAAATTGTACTAGTACACGAGGTGAATCATGAGTAAATATGAAGCTATAATCAATTTTATTAATTATGAAATTAACAACAAAAATATTACATATGGTGAAAAAATGCCAACAATTAGAGAATTATCAGAAAAATTCAATTGCAGCAAGCAAACCGTTGTCCATGCTTATGAAATAATGCAAAAAAATCATATAATTTATTCTAGACCTCAAAGTGGCTATTATTTAATTGATAAAAAAGAACTTTATATAAATGATTTTAATAAAATTATAGACTTTTCATCTGGTTCTCCTGATGAAAGCATTCTAGATTATAAAGAATTCCAGCATTGTTTAAATCAAGCTATAGAGATACACAAAGCTACTCTTTTTAATTATTCTTCTCCTAAAGGACTTCCTGATTTAATTTTTACTTTAAAAACATATTTTGAAAATTATCAGATATTTTGTTCTTTAGACGACATTTATATTACATCAGGTTCTCAGCAAGCTATCAATATACTCTGTAGTATGCCTTTTCCCAATGGAAAAAGTAATGTACTTGTTGAACAGCCAACTTATCACGGTACTTTAAAAGCTTTAGAAACGACTAAAACTCCAATAATTGGGATTGAAAGAAAGTTTGATAGTCTAGACCTAAAAGAACTAGAAAAAAAATTCGCATATGGAAATATTAAATGTTTTTATACAATTCCTCGTTTTAGTAATCCTCTTGGAATAAGCTACACAAATAATGAGAAAAAACAAATCATAATGTTAGCTGAAAAATATGATGTTTATATTGTTGAAGATGATTATCTTGCTGATTTAGAGATTAAAAACAATTCATATCCAATGTATTATACTGATACATCATCTAAGGTTATATATATTAAAAGTTTTTCAAAGATACTCCTCCCGGGCCTTAGAATTGCAGCTGTCGTACTTCCAAAACTTTTAAGAAATACATTTGAAGAATATAAGAAATGGACAGATTTAAATACCTCTGTTTTATCTCAAGGTGCTTTGGATATTTATATAAAAAGTGGAATATTTAATTCTAATAATAAGACAATAAGAACAACATATTCTGAACGAATGGATGCGTTACGGAAAGTTTCAAGTGAAATTATACTTCCACAAATAAAATGGCACATACCAGACACTGGATTCTATTCGTGTATTGAATTTTTAAATAATATAAATATTGATTGGCTGATTAAGGAATGTGATAAAAAAGATATTCTTATAAAAGGGATGGATAATGCTTATTTAAAAGATTATTTTAATGGTGATATTTTAAAAATAAGTGTTGGAAATTGCAGTACATCAGATATAGAAAATGGAATACACGAACTTTTGAAAATAATTCAAATTTATTATAATAATATTTAACAAATTGAATACAGGCAGTCCCCTAAAGCACTGCCTAATTAAATTTTATTTTCTTAAGATAAAATTCAATTTTTTTACAAAGCCTCTGAAAGTATAATATAGTTTAAATGTAGTTTTTAAACCTTTTTATTAATTTAAATAATAAAACCCTCACAATACTTTATGTATTGCCAGGATTTTATCTAGAATAAGGTCTATTTCACTTCAATTTTATTATAATTTTTCTTACCTCTCTTTATTAAGGCACTTCCATCTTGGAAATCTGCTTCTTCTAAAGCTCGTGTCATTTCTATAACTTTTTCACCATTAATTGATAATCCACCTTGTTCAATTAATCTTCTAGCTTCTTTTTTAGATGGAACAATTTTAGTGCTTGCCAGAATATCTAAGATCGGTAGTCCAATCTCTTCTTTGCTTATTGTTACAGTTGGAACATTTGACATGTCAGCTCCACCTGCAAATAATGCAACAGCTGCTTCTTCTGCCTTCTTAGCCTCTTCTTCACCATGAACAAGCTTTGTTATTTCATATGCAAGTACTTTCTTGGCATTATTTATTTCAGCACCTTCAAGAGTTCCTAGTCTTCTTACTTCATCCATTGGTAAGAATGTTAATAAAGCTAAGCATTTTTCAACATCAGCATCATCTACATTTCTCCAATATTGATAAAAATCATATGGTGAAGTTTTTTCTGGATCTAACCATAATGCTCCTCCAACAGTTTTACCCATCTTTTGACCTTGGCTATTTGTAAGTAATGTACAAGTCATAGCCATAGCTTCACCTTGAGCTTTTCTTCTTACAAGTTCAACACCTGCAATCATGTTAGACCATTGGTCGTCTCCACCAAGCTGCATCTTACAATTATATTTTTGATTTAATTCATAAAAATCATATCCTTGCATTAACATATAGTTAAATTCTAAAAATGATAATCCTTTTTCTAACCTTTGCTTAAAACATTCAGCTGACAACATTCTGTTTACTGAAAAATGCACTCCAACTTCTCTTAAGAAATCAACATAGTTAAGGTTTAATAACCAGTCAGCATTATTAGCAAGTATTGCCTTACCATCTGTGAAGTCTATAAATCTTTCCATTTGTTTCTTTATACTATCAACATTATGCTGAATATCTTCTTTGGTAAGCATCTTTCTCATATCAGTCTTACCACTTGGATCTCCAACCATAGCTGTTCCACCACCAATTAAAGCTATTGGTCTATGTCCTGCTTTTTGCATATGTGCCATGAACATCATAGCAATAAAATGTCCAACATGCAAACTATCTGCTGTTGGGTCAAAGCCTATATAAAAAGTTATCTTCTCATTTTCCAATAACTTTCTTGTTTCTTCTTCATGAGTAAATTGTTTTATGTATCCTCTTTCTAATAGCTCATCTAATACGCTTGCCATTATAGTACCTCCTAAAAATCTTCTTACTAACACAGTATAATTCAATATATATATATAATTATACTGTTGTATTACTTTTTGATTATGCGTTAATAACTTTCCAGTATTTTAATCACTTACTATAGTATATCCTCAACCTTAACTTTTGGCAACAATTGAAAACAGTTAAGGGGTCTGCACTTATAAAAAGAGTGGCTATGCCACAATACGGAACTATTATTAAACTTGAAACTTATTAAGATTAAGATATTCTGAAGGAATATCCTCATTAATCATTCAATATTCAATATTCATCATTAACTCATAACTCATAACTGATTTAAAGTTCCGTATTGCATAAATGATCCGTATTGCAGCATAGCTGCTCTCTTCATAGGTGCATAGCTGCTCTTTTTATATAAGTTCCGTTGTTGCAGAATAGCTGCTCTTTTTATATGTGTATGTCTCTAATAGAATTTCCAATTGATAATTTTGATTCTATATATATTTTTTTGCCTATTATTTCGCTCTCTCCATTTATTAGTTTCATCAATAATTCTATTCCTAATTTAGCTATTTCCCCAATTGGCCTTATAACAGTAGTTATACTAGGAGTTATAAATTTTCCTATTTCATTTCCATCAAATCCCAATACAGAAATATCATCAGGTACTTTTAATCCATGATCTGTAATAGCCTTTATTGCTCCTGTTGCCATTTCATCGTTAAATGCAAATATAGCTGTAAATTTTTCTTTTCCATTAAGAATTTTTTTAGTTACCAAATAACCACTTTTTACACTAAAATCTCCGTGTAATATTAATTTTTCATTTAATTTAATATTATATTTTTCTAACGCTTCTAAACACCCATCTCTTCTCATTTTGGTTGAATAAAATCTTTCTGGTCCTTCAATTATTGCAATATCCTTATGACCATTAATTATTAACTCTTCTACACCTCTAGAAGTCCCTATCTTTTCATCTGTATACACATTAATGACTTTATGACTTACTTTCCTATTAATAACAACAACAGGTATTTTTTTATCTATAATCTCTTCAATAAACCCATCATCACCTTTTTTTTGACTTAAAACTAATATTCCATCATAATTTTTTGGACTTATTGTATTTTCTTCATGCATATCAATACCTTTAACAATTACATTATACTTTTTATCCATATTTCTATATACATTATTTATTACACTTTGAAATACGAATGGTGAAGTTCCATTATCAATAGTTGAAAAAAATACACCTATATTGTAAGCTTTATCTATTTTCAAGCTTCTAGCATTCATATTGGGAATATAATTTAATTCTTTAGCTACTTTAAATATTTCTTCTTTAGTTTTCTCACTAACAGCTTTCGATCCTGTTAACGCCCTAGAAACTGTTGAATGAGATATATTAAGTACTTTTGCTATATCCTTGATAGTTGTCGTCATCTTTTTCCTCCAAAATCTTTATAAATCATTTTTTAATTGTAACAAAAATAATACTACTAAGGATTTGTACCCGCTCCTGGTAATATTACCTTAAAACTATGCTCCACTCTTGAATTTACAAACTTAACTTTACCATATCCTATAAATGCATTTTTAATAATCGAAAATCCTCTTCCACTATTTAAAAACCTCTTTTTATCATCTAAGGAAATCAATTTTTCATATAGCCAAATATTTCTTTTATTATAGTTTGTTCTTTCCCCTTTAATGTTTTCATCAATAAATTCGCCAGGACTTGAAATTATAATTTTATTTTTATCTATTATTATTTCAATAATCTTATTTAAATCAAAATACTCCCTATATAATACTGCATTTTTTACTGCTTCAATTACAGCCTCTATTGGATAATCTTCAGGTAATATTTGTCTTACTTTTTCTTCAGCTTGATCTATCATATATAAAAGGTTTCCTTGAATTACATGTAACTCTTCATTAATATCATTTAGTTTATTAATAATTTTTATCATATTATTAGGTATATATAGATAATTTTTATCAGAAAAAACAAGCAATCCTCCATAAGTACATTTAAGTTGGGATTCATCCTTATGCTCAAATGCTATTCCTGCGCTTAATAATAAAAACTTTCTGTTTTCTTCAGTAATTTCTATTCCTTTCTTATTAAAATATTTATTTATTAGTTCCATATTCAATATATCTATTCTGCTATGAATTAGTGGACAAGTTTCAATGGTTAAACTGAGATTCTCTTCAAATAATGCAATTAATTCTTGCTTTCTCATTACATCAGTTGTGGAACCTCTTCTAATATAGAATGCACCATTTTCCCTTACTTGGTATGGCTTTTGCCCTCCATCATATATAGATATCACACCAATTATTTTATTTTCAATATTAATGAAATCTACTTTTATTGGTATTGGCGGCTCACACCTTGTTGATATAATTTGCTGAATTTGTTCTTCTTTAAACAAATCTTCGTCTTCTAAGCCTACAATTTTTTTAGTTTTGTCTTCAATTCCAACAATTATATATCCTCTTCCACCATTTGAATTAGCAATGGCACATATATCCTTAGTTAACTCTTTTTTTCCTGTTTCATAATAAAGTTCTAATTTTAACTTAAAATCTAACTTTATACCTTCATCTTTCTTAATAAGTGATAGTAATTTTTTACTATCCATATCATTATCCTCCTAAAATATTATTATAATTTTAAAGATAAAAAAAGCACTCTTATTAAAATAAGCATGCTTTATATAATTATGATTCAAATACATGTCCGCTTAATACTTTATTCTTCCCACTTTTTTTAGCCTTATATAGTAAATCGTCAGCTTTACTTATAAGTTCGTTTAAATCAGTCCCATTTAAAGGGAAAAATGATATTCCAAAACTAGCTGTTACTGATTTATATTCGCCATTTATTTCTACTTTATCTCCTTGAAGAATTGTTCTTATTGCTTCAACTTTATCATAAACATTTTCCTCATCTATATAGTTTGAAATATACAAGATAAATTCCTCTCCACCATATCTTGCCAAAACGTCATTTTGAGCTATACCACTTTTAACAACCTTCGCTGTGTTAATTAAGATTTTATCTCCAAATTGATGTCCATAAGTATCGTTTATTTTCTTAAAATCATCAATGTCTATCATTACAATTGCAAATTTTTCAGTTAGTTTTTTACATTCATTTTTTTCCAAATATTCAAAAAAATACTTTCTATTATATATTCCAAGTAGCGAATCTCTCTGATTCATCTTTTCCAATTGTTTATATAACATAGAATTTTCTATAGCTATAGCAATTTGGTTTGCAATTGATCTAAGAAATATTTTTAACTCCATGGTCATAAACTTATAAATGTTATGTTCTACAACTATATATCCTATAAACTTATCCCTCAATATAATTGGTGACCCCATAATTGAATGTATATCAGTTTTATGTTCCCCTGTTTGCTTTAAAACTCTTCTTGAATTAATTAAAAATTCTTCTCCTTTATTTATGTGCACATACTCATTTGAAGTCAATTTTATATTCATATTCTCAATATTACTAGCTTTAACGATTAATTCACCGTTTTCAATTAAAAATATGGTTGAATATGTAACCCCTAATATTCCTACTATCATATCGTTAATCATAGATATCAAGCTATCACTACTAAAAAAAGTATTTATATATTTACTTACTTCAATTATATTAGATAAAGAATCTATACTCTTTTCTAGCCTGATATTTTTTTCATTTAATTCTTGAATATGTTGTTCTGAAAACTTTTGATAAGTTTCATATTCCATTTTTAAAGAATTATATTGTTTCTCATAATCCTGCACGCGTTCCCACCATCCTCTAACCATAAATACTTCATGATTATTCAACAACTCCTATTACAACCATACTTATACCTATTATAATTATAATACAATTCATAGCATAATTGAATAAAATTATTTCATGCTCCTTGGGAGATCAATAAATAATAAAAAAATCATTACATAAAATGAATTTCAATATAAATTTAGGATAAACTAATAGTGCAATTTTTTTACAAGGAGATAAAATAATGAGATTTATACAATGGCTTTTAAGTGTGTTTATATTTATATTAATTTGTATATTATTTATACAATTTGGTAATTCAATACTAAATTTAATATTAGTAACATCATTCATTATCTTTGGTGTAAAATTTTTAATTCAAAGGTATATTAATCACTATTAATTTTATGATTATTCTTATCTAAAAATCCCTAAAATTTGTTGAATTGATTTAATATAATTATAACAAACTTTGAATTCAAACACCAATTTTCAATATTAATAAAAAATAAATGCAAAGTGACCATATATTTTTAAGTCACTTTGCACAAAATTAATGAATTAACTAATACTTATACTTTATTTTCTAAAAACTTATTATAACTTTGTGAATGTTATAACTTTTCCCATGACTTAGAGTTTAAATAACCTAAAACTTCTTCACGAAGCTCATCTTTCTTTAGTGCAAATTCTACAGTTGCTTGTAAAAATCCAAATTTATCTCCAACATCATACCTTTTGCCTTCAAAATTATAAGCATACATTGCTTCTTTAGAAATTAGTGTCTTTAATGCATCTGTTAGTTGAATTTCTCCACCTTTTCCAGGCTTAGTATTCTCTAATATATTAAATATTTCTGGAGTTATAATATATCTTCCTAATATTGCTACATTACTTGGAGCTTCTTCCTTTGCAGGCTTTTCAACTAAATCTTTTACTTTATATACTCTATCTTCTATATGAATTCCATCTACTATTCCATATTTAGAAACATTTTCTTCTGACACAGTTTGAACTCCCAATATAGTTGTTTTATACTCACTAAAACAATCAATTAATTGTTTTAAACAAGGAGTTTCGCTATCAACTACATCATCTCCTAATAAAACTGCAAATGGTTCGTTTCCAACAAAAGTTTTAGCACAATGAATTGCATGCCCTAATCCCCTTGGTTCTTTTTGCCTTATATAATGTATATCAACCATATCAGAAATATCTCTTACTAGTTCAAGCAATTCTGCTTTTCCTGATTTCTCTAATTCTAGTTCTAATTCTATAGATTTATCAAAATGGTCTTCTATAGATTTCTTATTTCTACCTGTAATAATTAAAATTTCTTCAATCCCAGATGCTACTGCTTCTTCAACAATATATTGAATTGTTGGCTTATCAACTATTGGAAGCATTTCCTTTGGTTGTGCTTTAGTTGCTGGTAAAAATCTTGTTCCAAGACCTGCTGCTGGGATAATAGCTTTTTTAACTTTCATGGCTTCTCTGATCCCTCCATTTTTTATTTTTATCAAATATCAATTATCCATAGTTAATTACTCCATAAGCATTGATAATTGATACTTAAATATGCTTAATTCTTATTTTAGATATCCGTATAAGAACATATATGATTACCTTATAGTATATCTATTATTAATATTATATCCAATAAAATTATTTTCTTCCTTTAAAACTATCTTTCATATCTAATGTCTTAAAATCATTAAAAGGAAATTGTACTGGCATTCCTGTTTTTCTTGACTTATATGCAGCTAGTATTATTGACATAGCTTTTTTACCTTCTTCTCCTGATACTAATGGTTCTCTGTCTTCATTTATTGCATCAATTACATCCTTAAATAAAGGTGTATGTCCTTCACCATAAACATTGTCTATTTTAACATTTACTAATTTTTTAGTGGCTTCTTCGTCTTCACCTTCAAATCTCCATGTTTCAAGTTCATTAACTGCAAGACCTCCAATAGATACTGCTCCAGTTTCTCCAAATATACTTAAAGTTTCTTCGAGATTCTTAGGATATACACATGCTGATCCTTCAACAATTCCTATAGCTCCATTTTTGAATCTTATTACTACAGCTCCAAAATCTTCTGCTTCTATATCTCTTAAATATGTATCACACTCAGCATAAACTCTTTCAACTTCTCCACCCATCATCCATTGAAGCAAATCAATATTATGGATACATTGGTTCATAAGAGTACCACCATCTAAAGCCCATGTTCCTCTCCAAGGTGCTTGCTCATAATATCCCATATTTCTATTCCAAAGTATTCTTGCTGTACCATTAATTAATCTTCCAAATTTATTTTCTTCTATTGCTTCTCTTAATTTTTGTATTGGCTTATTAAATCTATTTTGATGACAAACTCCAAGCTTAACATTGTTTTCTTTTGCGACTTTTATCATCTCATTAGCATCATCAATAGACATAGCCATTGGTTTTTCAACTAATGTACTTGCCCCTTTTCTCATAGAATGTATAGCAATTTCTGCATGATATCCACTTTCAGTAGCTATTGTTACTACATCTATCTCTTCCTTTTCTAACATTTCTTTATAATCTGCATATGCATTTACAGATTCTTCTGTTACTCCAGTTTTCTCTATATATTCTTTCTTCTTTGCTTCAGCTTTTTCTAAAATAACATCACAAGTTGCAACTAATTCAGCCTCTTCATTGTTCTTTACTAAAGCTTCAACATGTTTATAAGAAATTCTTCCACAACCTATAATAGCAAATTTTAATTTTTTCATAACTCTTTACCTTCTCCCACTATATTTATAATTTCCCAACTAACTGTTAACTATTTTAAGTTCCGTATTGCAGCATAGCTGCTCTCTTTATAGGGGCATAACTCTTTACCTTCTCCCATTATATTCATAAATTCCAAACATTATAACATTCACACCACTCACAACTGTAAATTGCCCACAGGGTACCCTAAAGGGCATAAACTGTGCACTGTAAACTGCCTAAATGCATTTTATTATTGTTTTAAGTATTATATAAATATCTAAAAATATGTTGTTTTTATTTATGTATTCTAAATTCAAGGCTAGTTTATCTGGCATAATTGTATTTATATAAAATTCATCTGGATTCTCTACTTCTCCAAGCAAATCATTCTCATCTCTATATCTAATAGACGCTAAATCTGTTATACCAGGTTTCACTTCTAAGACTCGTATTTGTTCTTCATTATATAGTTTAACATATCTAGGTACTTCTGGCCTTGGCCCAACCAGGCTCATATCACCTTTAAATACATTTATTAGCTGTGGTAATTCATCAAGTTTATATTTTCTTAAAAATGCGCCTATTTTAGTAATTCTACTATCATTTCCAACAGTTATTTGTCTTCCTAATTTTTCAGCATCAACAACCATAGTCCTAAATTTAAGAATTTCAAATTCCTTACTTCTTTCACCTACTCGTATTTGTTTGAAAAATACTGGTCCATCTGAACCTGTTTTTATTCTTATTGCAATTACTAATAAAACTGGACTTAACACAATAAGTCCTAAAGTAGAGCATATTAAATCAAATATTCTTTTAACTATTTTGTTAAATTTATTCATATATCTACCCCTAAAAGTTATTTATAATATTTTAATATATTACCTATTTTACAACACTTTAATCAATTTTAATTGAATTCTCGTATTTCTTCATAAAATTTTAAGTTATTTCAAAGCCTCTAAGAACTTTTCTGCTAATCCATGATAAGTATGATTTTCTAATACATAATCTGTTCCATTTTGTCCTAATTTGCTTTTTTCTTCTTCACTTAAGCCTTTAATTTTCATTACTGCCTCTACAACTGCATTAGCATTTTCTGCTGGAACTGTAATTCCGCAATTAGAATCTTTAACAGGGTCATTTGATGCTTCTACAGCATAAATTACAGGTCTTCCAGCCATCATATAATCAAATAACTTATTAGGGCTCACTCCATAATTAAATAAGTTTTGTTTTTTCAAGCCTATATAACATATATCTAATAATTGTAATACATTATCCATATTATCTTTAAGTACTGGGTCCAAAAATTCAACATTCGTAACATTATTGCTTTTTGCATATTCAATCAGTTTGTCTTTTACGTTTCCATTTCCAACCATTACATATTTTACTTTTTCATCACTTGTTTGCTTAGCTGCATCGATCATTGTATCTAAAACATTAGCAGGTGAATGATTTCCAGTATAGCCTACTAAAAAATAACCCTGCTCTTTTAGTTCTTTTAATCTTTCAATAGTAGTTTCCATTGGTGCAGTTTTCTTCTCACCAACTATTATTCCATTTGGAACATGGACATAGTTATCAGTTTTAAATCCTCTATCTTTCATATGCTTATCTGCATTTGGTAAAATCGAAATAATCTTATCACAATTTTTAAAGGCAAAATCCTCTGCTCTTTGAAGTATTACTATAGCAGGATTATTTTTAGAATACCCCCCAATTTCCATTGGTGTTAATGGCCATAGATCATGAATTTCAAAGAAAAGCTTACCTTTAGATCTCTTTGCTATTCTATGTGCTGGATATATATCTAACGGATAAGTTGAAGAAGCTATTACTGCATCTGGTTTGTACTTATCAGCAATCTTCTTGTAATTCATTCTTAATTTAAACATAAAAGTAGATATGTTCTTTATTCTTCCAACACCATTTCCATGGTATTCAGGAGTCTTAACCCATACATATGTAATTCCATCTATTATTTCTTCTTGGAAATCCTCTTGTACTTGAGGATTTTTCTTTCTTAAATGAGAAAAGTCAGCGCCTAGAATAGTAACTTTATGTCCCATTTGAACCCATTCTCTTCCCATATAATAAGGTCTAAATTCCATCCCATGATAATCAGACCCTGCATAGTGATTTATAAGTAAGATATTCATCTTAATTTTCTCCTTTTCAAAGCTCAATGCTCAACTGTCAATTATCAGTTGCCAATGGTCAATTGAGCTATAATGTATTTTTTGACTTATGAAAGTTTATTTACTGGTAATTTCTCAATTTCATTAAAATATATTACTTGATTTCTTTTATTTGTTGTGCAAAACGCGCAAAATTTCTTTCAGCACAAAAGCTCTCCACCCATAAATTACGGCATCTTTCTCTAAATGCTTGCCTTTCTTCATTGTTTAACAGAACCATATATTTAATCTTCTTTCCAAGTTCTTCAACTTTGAAATCTGCATCTATTAATATTCCTGTGTTCATATCTCTTACGATTTCAGAAGTTCCCCCTACATTAGTAGCAATAGTTGGAATTCCAAAGGAACAAGCTTCCATAATACTAACTGGTAACCCTTCTGAGCTACTCGTATTTATAAATAAGTCTACAGGTTCTTTTTGATAATACTTCATCAAATCAATATTTTTAATTCCACCTGGAAAGCTTACCTCCATAAACCCTAAATTCTCACTTGCATATGCCTTAAGATCTCCTAATCCATCTCCAGCTCCAAAATGTGTCCATCTTAACTTCAGGCCTGAATCTTTTAGTGTTGCTAAAGCTTTCGCTAATAAATCCATACGTTTTACTGGACTAATATGACAGCAGCTTACTATATGAAATACATGCTCTTCATCAACTGATTTAATTCCGTGATCCTTACTTCCCAAGTATCCAACTTCTATTTTATTATTATAACCATTATAAAGATTCTTTAAATAATCCATTCCATTTTTAGAACAGGTATATACCTTATCTATGTTCTTTAATAAGTATTCTCTAAGCGGTAAATAATTCATAGAATTTCTATAAGTATAAATATCATAGCCATGAGCTCTGCTTATGGCAGCTTTTTTGTTAAGCTTAAAGTAATCCTTAAGTTTAATTGCTACTAAAGCTGTATCATAAAACCAATAACTATAAAAAATAACCTTGTTATATTGAGATAAATTACATTGATTTAAAATATCCTTTGCTTCTTCAAACACAGCATTGGACTTTGAAATGAAATAAGTTAAATATGCCCTTTTCTTTAATGAGCCCTTAATTTCTATGCGTTCTTTCTCTGAAATATACCCATTATAATTAGAGAACGGAAATAACTTTATAGCATTAATAGGTAAACTACGCTTAATTTTAGACGCCTTAATTCTAAGTATTTCAAAATTTTCAGGCGTAGTTCGTGTTTGAACTGCACTATCAGCTGTACTAGTTGCGATTATTATAACTTTCTTAAAATTTTCTGAAAGCATTAAAATCTCATCTTCTATAAATTCTTCTCCCTTATCAAATGGGAAAACTTTAGTTAACATTACTAGGCAATCGTTCATCTTTTCCTCCTAATTAGTTAAAGTTTCAATAATCAGTTGTCAGTTCATAATTGATAATTGACAACTACTCATTGTTATTTGTATCCATTTGGATTTTTTGTTTGCCAAACCCAAGAATCTCTGCACATCTCTTCAAGTCCTCTTTTTGCTTTCCAATTTAATTCCCTATTAGCTTTACTTGAATCGGCATAACACACACCTACATCACCGGCTCTTCTTGGTGCTATTCTATATGGTATATTAACTCCAGTTATCTTTTTAAAGGTTTCTACCAATTCAAGTACACTATAACCTTTTCCTGTACCTAAATTGTATGTTACTAATCCCGGATTTTTCTTTAACATCTCAAGTGCTTTTATATGTCCTTCTGCAACATCAACCACATGCACGTAATCTCTTACACCAGTTCCATCAATCGTATCATAATCATCACCAAATATTGATAATTCTTTTAATTGCCCAATTGCAACTTCAGTTATATAAGGCATAATATTACTCGGAACTCCAGATGGATCTTCTCCAATAATCCCACTTTCATGAGCCCCTATTGGATTGAAATATCGTAAAATTGCAATATTCCACCATTTGCTTGACATACTTAAATCTCTTAGAATGTCTTCTGCAATTAATTTTGTCCTTCCATAAGGATTAGTTACTGATAATGGTAAATAATCTTCATTTACTGGCATAGTATCTGCAGTACCATATACTGTTGCTGATGAACTAAATACTAAATTTCTTACAGAATATTTCTTCATTAACTCTAGTACAACTAAAATACTTGTCAAATTATTATGATAATATTCCACTGGCTTCTCTATAGATTCACCAATTGCTTTTAAAGCAGCAAAATCCATTACTGCTTCTATATTATTTTCTATAAATACCTGTTCAACCGCATTCTTATCTGTCAAATCTATCTTATATAATTTTATTTTTTTTCCTGTTATCTCTTCTATTCTTTCTTTAACTATTTCTTTACTATTGCTCAAATTATCTATAACTACAACATCTTCCCCAGCGTTAAGTAATTCAACAGAAGTATGACTTCCTATATACCCCATTCCACCTGTAACCAATATTGCCACTACTTGTTCCCTCCTGAAGCTGGTAATTAAAATTCCTTAATGCAAATTAACCTACCAACGTTTTTCTTTATATATATTGTTCTTCATTCAATCTTATTTTTAATTTATTTTCTATTATTTCTACCATTTGAATTATACTAATATTCATCAATATATGCAATGTTTAGTGTTTCTTTACTAGGCAATTTTATATTATTTGATTTATGGCTGTTATATGCTAAAATATTTATATCTATCACTATGTATTTTTAAATGATTTCTAACAACTATTGTTTGAGTCATATTTTAAAATATATATATAATTTAAGGAGGCATAATACATGAAAGTATTAACTGTAATAGGTGCAAGGCCACAGTTTATTAAAGCTGCTACAGTTTCAAATAAAATTAGAAGAAATGGTAATAGTGAAATTTTAGTGCATACTGGTCAACATTATGATAACAACATGTCAGATATATTTTTTGAGGAACTTAATATTCCAAAACCAAACTACAACCTAAGCATTGGTTCATCTAATCATGGTCATCAAACTGGGAGTATGTTAATAGCTCTTGAAGAAATATATTTAAAAGAAAAACCAGACATGGTTTTAGTATATGGAGATACAAATTCAACCCTTGCTGGAGCTTTATGTGCTAGTAAATTACTAATTCCAGTAGCTCATGTTGAAGCTGGTCTTAGAAGCTTTAATAAAGCAATGCCAGAAGAGCAAAATAGAATACTAACAGATCACATCTCAGATTTACTTTTTACTCCAACACTAACAGCTTTAAATAATTTAAGGAATGAAAATGTTATAAATGGTGTTCACAATGTTGGTGATGTAATGTATGATGCTGTTAATCTTTTTAAAGAAAGGGCTAAAGAAGTGTCAAAAGTAATAGAAACTTTTGATTTAGCACCAAATAGCTATATACTTTCAACAATACATCGTGCCGAAAATACTAACAGTCTTGAAAGATTAACTTCAATAATAAAAGCTTTAAGCAATTCAAATAAAAAAATAATACTTCCTCTTCATCCTAGAACAAAGAAGTTTATTCAAGAATACAACTTACACGTTGGTGATAATATTAAGATTATAGATCCTGTAGGATATCTAGATATGATTTCTCTCCAAGAAAATGCACAAAAAATAGTAACAGACAGCGGTGGAGTTCAAAAAGAAGCATATTTCCTAAAGAAACCATGTATTACTATGAGAGATGAAACAGAGTGGGTTGAAACTGTAAACAATGGTTGGAACGTAATAGTTGGAAGTGATACTAATAAAATATTAGATGCTTTAGAAAATTTCAATCCAACAGGCACTCCTGCTTCAGCTTTTGGAAATGGAGATACTTCTTCAATAATTACACAAATAATTGAAGATCATCTAAAATAATTTTAGAAAATAAAGAATTTAAATTGCCTATCTATAACTCAATATAGATAGGCAATTTAAATTTATATAATTAAAACTCTATTTTTCATAATTAATTATTATAAATTCATATTAACATTTTTCCATAGCTTGTACTATTATTTTTCAGCTGTCCTAGAATTAAACCATTCAACATAATCAAAATCATCATAGTATTTATAACCGGTAAATCTATTTTTATATGAATATAAATTTCCTACATTTTTCTCATTTTCAAAACCTTTTATATAAACTGAAGATTTGATTTCTGAATATTCTTTGTGTGTAAATACGACCTTGTTTTTATATGGAAGCTTATCGAATTCTTTTAAGTCTTCAAGGGAACATCCATCCCTATCCGTCATCATAACAAACATATTATCAAAATCTATTCTATCAGTACGTTCTTTCCACTTTCTTTCAGCCTCATTTTCATCTTTATAATGCATAAAATGTATTTCAATATCATCTAATTTTCCAACAGGATACGCAGTATCCTCCTTTTTTATAAATTTCAAATCGCATTTTGAATAATACTCCAAATTTTTTATATATTTAACAAAATCACTTGGGTACATAAATAAATTTACAGTTGGTGAATTAAACTTTAAATTTAAATCATGTAAAATAAAGGCCCCATTACAATTGCTAGCTAATAAAGAAAAATCTTTATTTTTTAGACGCTTTGAATTCTTCATATTTATTCTTTTTCTTAATATATTGATAATTTCACTATAAAATAGCATATTAGCACTCATCCCTTCTATATCCCTATACTATAACAGCCGAAATAACAGAGTCTACTGTATTTCGGCTGGTTATTTTTATATTATACTTTTTATATCATTTTAAATTCTTTTATTGATGATGTTTTTCTGTATTCATTATTATCGTTTCTATAAACTTGAATACATGCTACTGCAAAGCCCATAAGTATCCAGTATGAAAATACATATGTAATAGAACTTGGTCCAAAACTTGCTGGTGCAAAAGCTATAAGTCCTGCAACTACCGCAAAGCACATAACACTTTTTTTCTTTATTCCTAAAATTAGATTTGTTATAAGTAAATATAGATAATATACTCCATATAGTAATATACCTGGTATTCCAAAATCCCCTAAAATCTCGATTGGATAACAATGTGGACTGTATATCCCTGCCGTATTTCCCTGGTTTTGAAGGAACTGCTGTACATTACCAACTCCAAAACCTAAATAATGCTTTTCTTTTATTGTACCATTTAATACATCTAGTATTATAGTTCCTCTTTCATTTAATGAACCTGCTGCACCTTCTTGATACTCTATATCACTTAATTCGTTGATTTTATCATCTAAGCCTGTATCAATAACTTTATTACCATTAACAGGTTTAATATGCTCAAATTTAGAACTATTGTAATATAAAAATACAAAACTAATACATAAAATAAGCGGGAAAACTATAGCCTGTATTTTTAATGTTCTAATTCTGAAAATAGAATAAATGCAAAATACAATTAAACTGAAGCCCATCGAAACAATTCCTGTTCTAGAAGTTGATATAACAACTAATGAAAATCCAGCTGCAGTGCAAATTGTAAACCAAACCTTAGCCAGAATATTATCAAATCTATAAATTCCAAATAAACATACTGGCGATAAAATTGCGAGGGTTGCAGCTAAATTATTTGTATTATATGAAAAAACTATAGCTCTTGCCTCAATAATACTTCTATGAAGCTTAGATAAATTCATTGTATCAAAATAATGTCTCACGGGTAGTTGTTGGCCAAGTGCTACTTCTACAGCCCCAACAATAACTACTAATGATACTAAAAACAATATTAAATTTATTGTATTATTAATTCTTTCCTTATTTATATTGTATATCATCATACTAATAATAAATGCAAACATCATTAAATAAATGGCTATATACTTTATTGCTAGTCCCTTACTTAATGACCACATTATGCTGACACACATATAAGCAAACCAAATAGCATAAATAATTAGTACTTTTTTGTTTAAGTTTACTATTACTTCCCTATCTTTAAATAATTTATACAAAGATATTAAAACAAATGCTGCCAAAATTACATGAAACATATAAACACTTTGGATTCTTGGAGCATATACAGTATAATCATAAAACGCAGATACCATAAGTATTGCATAAAAAGTATCGTAAATATCCTTATATTTCATTATAAATACTACTGCTAGTACTGTAACTATATACATTGCAGTTAATAAATAATTACCATTCAGTACTCCAAAAACTGCTGCTATAACAAATAAAATTGCTAGAACAATGTTTGTAATTCTACTATCTTTAGTCATCTCTACTCCTTATCCGCATTCTCTGCTGCCACTTCATCTTCATTCTTATAGTGATAAGTTGGAACGATCTTTTGCATTTGATGTTTTATTTCACCAATATCATTTAGTTCCAATAAATTTTTCAACTGCTCAAGCTTTTCTTTTAGAGTATCCATATTTTCAAAAGTTGGTTTACCAACATGTATCTTTTTATGAACAGTATCTTCTAGTCCTTCTTCACTCATTAAAAGTTCCTCAAATAACTTTTCTCCTGGCCTAAGTCCTGTAAATACAATTTTTATATCTCTATTGGGTTCAAGACCTGAAAGCTTAATTAAGTCACACGCTAAATCATAAATTTTAACTGGCTTTCCCATATCTAAAACAAATATTTCTCCGCCTTTTGCAAATGCACCTGCTTGAAGTACCAATTGAGCTGCTTCTGGAATTAACATAAAATATCTAATAATTTTCTTATGAGTAACAGTAACAGGTCCCCCATTAGCAATTTGTCTCTTAAATAAAGGTATAACAGAACCATTACTTCCAAGAACATTACCAAATCTAACAGCAACAAATTCTGTTTTGGATTGCTTATCCATGGCTTGAATTATCATTTCACATAATCTCTTTGTTGCACCCATAATATTAGTTGGATTAACAGCTTTATCTGTTGAAATCATAACAAATCTAGATATATTGGCTTCACTAGCTTCTAAAGCTAAATTCAAGGTTCCAAATACATTATTTTTTATAGCTTCCTTTGGACTATCCTCCATTAAAGGTACATGCTTATGAGCTGCTGCATGGAATACAACATTTATTTTATATTTAGTAAATACCTCATGTAATCTTTTCCTATCCCTTACAGACCCTATTAACACAGTAAGGTTCATATCTGGGAATTCTTCTCTTAGTTCATTTTGAATATCATATACATTATTTTCATAAATATCAAAGATTATCAATCTCTTTGGATTAAATACTGCTATTTGCCTACAAAGTTCTGATCCTATTGAGCCACCACCACCAGTAACTAGAATAGTTTTTCCTTCAATGTAATCAGAAATCCCTTTATTATCTAATTGAATTGGATCTCTTCCAAGTAAATCTTCTAAATCAACATCCTTAATTCTACTTACGGTTGCATCTCCACTCAATATTTCATACATACCTGGAATTATCTGTAGCTTACAATTAGTATCTTTGCAAATCTCAATTATTTCTGCTTTATTCTTTGCATCAAGAGATGGTATAGCAATTAAAATTAAATCTATTTCCTGTTCTCTGACAATATAAGGTATATCATATCTATTTCCTTCTATTTTAACTCCTGATATTCTCTTTCCTAGTTTAGTCTTATCATCATCAATAAGAACAATAGGATTATACTTTAACTCTCTTCTTGCCATCATTTCATTAATAATCATAGTTCCGGCAGAACCTGCTCCAACTATCATTACTCTTCTTTGATCAGATGAATATTTGAATGGTATGTATAAAAGAGTTCTTCTATACACTCTATAAAGAATTCTATATCCTAAAACAAAGAAAATACTTAAAAGTATTCCTACGACAGATACATTTAAAGGAATAGTTGAACCAAAAATTCTTGTATATCCAATCGATAGAATACCTGCTAAAATATTTCCACCAACTCCTAGCAAAAATTCATCAGTACCAGTTAAATGCCATAAACTATCATAAGTTTTAAATAAGTAAAAACAAACTAAATAAATTAAACTCAAAACCACACAATCGTTAGTATATATCTTTGCGATTAGAGTAAAACTTCCCGTGTTTGTTATGTTTATTGCAAAAAGATACGCCATATTTACCATAAACATATCAATTATCATAATTATTGGTGTTTTCCAACTCTTCATTATAATCTCCTCCACTTTCAAGAGACAATATTATTACCTTAGTCCATTAAAAATTTTAAGCAATAATTTAGGGCAGTATGCCATGCCCTTAGCTTGAATAAAATATCTAAGGTTATTTTTATTAAACCTCTGCATTTTATATGCCTTCAAATATCCCTTTACATCAGTTCTATTTAAAAATTCAAAAAGATCCTTATGAAAATTTGAATCTTTACTAAGCACTGAAAAAATATGTGATATTGAATAAGGAATCTTAAATTCAATCAAGAATTTTTCTATTTCCTTTAAACTTACATCTGTCTTAACCTCTTCCAATAAATCAGTATAAGAATAGTAGCCATCAAGATGTTTTAACGATACATTTTGAGTAACTGAATTTCCCCAAATAACGTAAAATGCTAAAATTTCATTGACACTTATTACTTTTTTCGAATATAGTAATGCTTTTACAATAAAGATCATATCTTCTCCATATTTTCTTTTACTATCAAATAGGAGATTATTTCCTTTAATGATTGATGCTTTATATATAGCACTTCTCATCCCTATTGTTATATCATCATTTAATTGTTTTAAGGCTGCTTCTTTTCCACTTATAAAATCACTTAAGCACTTTGTTCTATTTTTAACTAAAACATTTTCCTGTGCATCAACTTCACTGTAATCACAGAAAACTACTTCACTGCAAGTTTCTTCTGCCTTCTCGTACATTAACTCAATAAATCTAGAATCAATATAATCATCTGAATCTAGAAAAGTTATATACTCACCAGAAGCTTCTTCTATTCCCTTATTTCTTGCAGCACTAACTCCTGAATTTTTTTGAGTTATAATTCTATAATTTATAATTGATTTTTCAAGTAATTCTTTTGCTATATGAATACTTCTATCTTTAGATCCGTCATCTATTAGTAAAAATTCAAAATCCTTATTTGTCTGATTTATAACAGATTTTATACATCTTTCAATACATTCCTCTACATTATAAACAGGAGTAATTATAGATACCTTCGTCAAAACTATTCGCTCCTTTTATCTATCTATAGGCTCAACCATTAATACTTTAAATAACCTAATTGTAGTAATTTAAAACCTAATTATTTGAAATTTTAAACGCTACTTGAATTATACTAATATTGACACCTATATGCAATATTTAGTCATTTTTCTTAAGTTAAATTTCATAATTCAAATAGCAATTGTCAATGATAGATGATCAATTATCCATCGATGATAGCTTTTTTATTGTTTTTGCATGCCACACACGATCTTCTTCTTTTGGAAGTGTCATATAATCTCCATATAATTGAGTTAAAACCGCATCATAATTTTTAGGTGCATTAAAGTATTCCCCTTCAAACTCAACTTTTATTAAATCAAAAAAATCTTTCTTCTTATATATGTATTCACTCCAAGTAGTATCAACTCCATACCCCATATATTCAGAATTAATGTCATTCCAGTTTATTAAAAAATCAAATAACTTCTGTCTTCTTTGAGTTGGAAAAATTTTAACTACAATTTTATAAATAAAATGCGTAAGCTTATTTTTAAAAGTTAATTTTTCTGGTATCTCTCTACACCTAACAAAACTTCTTAAAATAAAATTACTTATTTTTCTTTGAATAGTATAGACCCATTTTTTCTTTGGTAAACTATCATAAGGTAAAATATCTATAAATAATCCATTATGCATCTTTGGATTTTCAACTATTTTTTCTTCAATAAATAAAGTATTATTATATCTAATCTTACAAGGGACTTGATAAATATCATAATAAAGATCATTTTCATGAGTTTGCAAGAATAAATGTTCAGGCAACTCATTTTTAATTATACTTAGAAACTTTCTATAGTCTTCTCTAAGCATACCTATATCAATATCATCATCCCAAGGAATAAACCCTTTATGCCTTACTGCTCCAATAAGTGTTCCTGCATCTAAAAAATATTTAATGCCGTATTTATCACAAATATCAGCTACTTCTTTCAAAATTCCTGCCATTATTATTTGAGCATCTCTTAGTCCTAACTCCTCATAGTTTGAATAATCAATGTCGTTCATATTTTTCTCCTTAAATTATATCAATGTAAATACAAAACTGTCATATAAGGTACCAAATTCTGATACCTTTCCTTTTTATTATATCAATGAAAATTCAAAACTCAATAAATATAATATAAAATTATCAATTGCCAATACTCAATTATAAATGCTAAATTGTCACTATTGACAATTTAGCATTTATAATTGGCAATAGCACAGGTATTTCTATTTTTTTGAATATACCTATCATGTATGCTATAATTTATTACGAAATTAATCATTTAATAAGGCACATGAAAAATAGGCTAGCAAGAGGACTTGTTATTTATTTGATAGTGCCGAATATCTACGATTGGAGAAAATAATAATGGAAAATAATAATGATTTAATTAGTGTTATTGTACCTGTATATAATGTTGAGAAATATTTGCCTAAATGTATAGATAGCATTTTGAATCAAACCATAAAAAATCTTGAAATTATTTTAGTTGATGATGGTTCCTTAGATAATTCAGGTAAAATCTGTGATGATTTTTCTAAAACAGATAATAGAATTGTTGTTATTCATAAAGAAAATGGTGGACTGAGCTCTGCAAGAAATGCTGGTCTTGAAATTGCTAAAGGAAACTATATTGGTTTTGTCGATAGTGATGATTGGTTAGATGAAAATATGTATGAGCAGCTGCTAGATTTAATAAAAGCTACTGATTCTGATATATCCTGTTGTAAATTTTTTAGAACAGCAGATGAAAAAGAAAAGGCTCCCTGCGTTGACAATGAAATCATCAAATCCTTTAATAATATTGATGGATTAGGTAATTTCTATACTGATTTATATACTCAAACAGTTGTAGCTTGGAATAAATTATATAAAAGAGAACTTTTTGATAATGTAACTTATCCAGTTGGAAAAATTCACGAAGATGAAGGAACCACTTATAAGTTATTTTACAAAGCTAATAAGATAACTTACACTAATAGGCCATTATACTATTACAGAGTAACGCCTAACAGTATCACTACTAGAAAATTTAATAAAAAAAGATTAGACATTTTAGATGTTTATGATGAGAAAATTAAATTCATGAGAACTATAAATAATGATAACTTATATTCCAAAACATTAAAATGGTACTTGTTTACTCTTATTAATTGCTATTTTGAGTGCAGTAATGGTATGGAAGATAGCCAACAATATATAAGTTCCATTAAGTCAAAAATATCTGAAACTTACAAGGAATATAAAACTAATCCTAAAAAACAATTTCATTGGACAATATTATTTTCTATTTTTAATATTAGCCCAAAATTATATAAATTAATATTGAATTCTGCCAAGTCACACTAAATGTAAAGAATTTGATATATACAGGGGCTCAATTGCTAATGAATAATAATCATTAGGTAATTGACATTACTATTTTTAACTACTTTATAATATTTAGCTTGGAATTTATTTTATTATATATAACAAAATAAATTTCACAAAAATTAGGAGGCCTAAATACTCATGTTAATAAAAATCTTTAAGAATTTCGTTATATTTTCAATGATTTTTCTATTAAATATTACTCTCATTGATAACATAACATATGCAGCAGAACAAACTACAACTATTGCTAATAGTTCAGATACAGCTAATTCTACTCAACAAAGTGCTAAAACAACAGAGGAATCAAAAGACAAAGATTCTAAAACTTCAACAACTACCACTAAAGATGAAACTAAACCTGTTGATAAATTAAATAAAACTTTAGCAGATGAATCCAAAGAAAACTTTATAGATTATGGTTGGAAAACAATTAATAATAAGAAATATTACATAGTTAATAATAAAATTTCTGAAACCACTGGTTGGGTTATGGAAAAAGACCTTAATCCAAATATCAAACGTAATGATAAAAATTACAATGCACAATATTATTTAGATGAAGATTTTTCAGTTGTAGTTGGCTGGAAACAGATAGACGATAATTGGTATTACTTTAATTCAGATGGAGTAATGCAAACTGGCTGGATTAATAATAATGGTACCTACTACCTAGATGATTCAGGTGTAATGCAAACTGGTTGGAACAAAATTAATGGTGCTAAATATTTTTTCACTCAAACTGGGCAAATGGTTACTGGAAAATCATTAATTGGTGACAAGTGGTATTTCTTCAGTAATATCGGACAACTTCAAACCGGATTCTATACTAATAATGGGAAAACTTATTTCTCTGATGACGATGGAATAATGTTAACAAATAAATGGGTTTCTAACAGCAAACATAAGTTTTACATAAAATCTGATGGTACTATTGCAATTGGAGACATATTTATAAATGGAGTTATGGAGAAATTTAATAATAACGGTTATTATCAAGGTTCTGATCCTAATAACAAGAATTATTTATATATAAAGTTTTTAAACGTTGGTGATGCTGATTGCGCGTTTATAAAGCTTCCTAGTGGCGAAACTGTTTTAATTGATACTGGAACTCCTGAAAGTGCTAAAAGTGTAGTTGACTTTTTAAATAGTCAAAATTTAAAAACTGATTTTTTTAAAGCTTCAAAAGATGGACAAGCTATAAATAATTCTAATGCAATTGATAACAAAACTGATGCTGAAAATATTAATAATACTATTATTTCAACAAATTCAGCCACTACAGCAGCCGCTGTTAGAGCTAACAATGGTAAAGGTGTAATTGACTATGTCATACTTACTCACCCTCATTCTGACCATATAGGTGGTCTTATCGAACTAATGAATAACTTTAACATTGGTAAGATCTTTGTACCTAAATATTTTGAAATGCAAGATTATGCTCCAGGTGCTACAACTGTTAGCGCAAGTGACATTGATATTATAAAATATGATTATAAAGTCTACAAAGCTACAATGGATGCTATAGCAAAAAGTGGAATACCTGTAGTTGAAGCTGATCCACAAGCATTTGTAGATAGTGAACACATTTTACAATTTCTTCATCAAAATAAAAAGTATTCAGACCTTGAAGCCAATACTTACTACAAAGAATATGGTGCTTTAAATGATAGATCTGCAATTACATTTTTAAATTACGGTGATCTTCAAACCTTATTTACTGGTGACATGCAATGGCATGCTGAAAGTGATTTTGCTATGAATAAATCGCTAAAGAACAATGAAGTAGACATATTGAAAGTTCCTCATCACGGAAATGTTGGTTCTTCCTCTTACACATTTATTGGATATGTGAAACCAACTATTGGTGTTATTTCTAGATCTAAATCAAGAGTTGTCACTAATAACGAACCTTATAATACTTTAATCGCCTGTGGCGTTAAAATTTACGAAACAAGTGCTACAGATGGAGTTTCTGTATACGCAACTAAAGATAACTGGAATATTGAAACTGCTAATTAATATTAATTCAGCACTTACGGAGGGATACATTTGATATTTTCAACAACATTATTTTTGTTTATTTTTCTCCCCCTTACATTATTAATATATTATCTTCCTATTTTTAAAAATAAGACTTTAAAAAATATAATCTTATTTATAGCAAGTATAATATTTTATGCTTGGGGAGAACCAACCTTTGTTTTAATATTGTTATTTTCTATTATTGTTACTTGGCTTTTAGGTTTATTGGTTGATAAATATAGATCTACAAAAATGGTAACATTTATATTAGTGATTACAGTTATATTTAATATAGGCTTATTATTCTTTTTTAAATACTTAAACTTCACTATCGATAATTTAAACTCACTTCTAGGATTACATATTAGTAATCCTAGAATACAATTACCACTTGGAATATCCTTTTTTACATTTCAAGCTTTATCATATGTGATAGATGTATATAGAAAAAAAATAGATGCTCAAAAAAATCTATTAAACATAGGTTTGTATTTAGCTTTCTTTCCAAAGTTAGCACAAGGCCCTATAGTTAGATATGAAACAATTGCCCAGGAAATCAGCAATAGAAAAGAAAACTTAACTGATTTTTCTGAAGGTATAATGAGATTTATTCAAGGTTTAGGTAAAAAAGTGTTAATTGCTAATAATTTAGCTCTTGTTGCAGACTATAGCTTTCAACTAGCTGCAGCTCCTGGCAATAATCTATCTGTCAGCCTAGCTTGGCTAGGAGCCATTGCCTACACTTTTCAAATTTTCTTTGATTTTTCAGGTTATTCAGACATGGCAATTGGACTTGGTAGAATGTTTGGATTTCACTTTTTAGAAAACTTTAATTATCCATATATTTCAAAATCTGTTTCTGAGTTTTGGAGAAGATGGCACATTTCATTACAAACTTGGTTTAGAGACTACATATATATTCCTCTTGGCGGAAATCGTGTAAGCAATTTAAAATTTCTATTTAATATATTTATAATATGGCTATTAACTGGAATATGGCATGGAGCTAACTGGACCTTCATACTTTGGGGGTTAATGTATTTTGTACTTTTAGCTGCTGAAAAATTCACAGGCTTTAATAAAAAATTAAAAGGCTTTGGTTATGTATATACATTATTTTTTGTAATGATTGGATGGGTTATCTTTAGATCTGATAATATTTCAATTGCTATAGAATACATAAAGATAATGTTTGGAATTGGTGCAAATGGGATATTAGATAATCAATTTATATTATATTTATCTGAATTTAAATACTACTTTATTGCTGCTATTTTATGCAGTGTTCCTTTAAAAGACTGGCTTAGTCCTAAATTTAAATTTGATGGAATCATATATAATACCATCTATTGTGTGTGGTACGTACTTATATTATTCATATCAATTTCTTTCCTAGTAAAAGGAGCATATAATCCTTTTATTTACTTCAAATTTTAAAGGAGATAAAAAGATGAAAAATATTAAATCTAATATAAATAAAAATTCAATTGTTTCATTGATTTTTATACTTACAATCTTCACTTTACTGTTTGGGTTCTTAGCTAAAATTGGAGAAGGCGTACTTACTAGAATTGAAAAAAGAATTTCACCTTCCCAAAACATTACTGCAGAAGCTACTCAACCCGCTCCGGAAACTGTAGATTTAAATAAATTATACCCTGTAAAGCAAACAGAAAATAAAACCTCTGATACAGCGAATAATACTGCAGCCACAGTAAATAATAACAAGAACTTAACTATTGGTTTAAAAACACCTGCTATATTAAAGAAAATAATAGATAGAGGTGAGGCTCTTAGCACAGATAGTATTATGTTTAAAACTAAATTTATTGAATTAAATGGTTTATTTAATAGAGTTTTAGGAAAGCGATTAGTTAATGATGTTGATAAAGATTATAACGTTGGTAAACTTGATAATGGTTATTTAGTCTTCACTAATCCTAAAATTGATATTACAAAATATGCTCAACAAACAAAGGACTTCAAAGACTACTTAGCTGAACAAAATATTCCATTATTATATATTCAAGCACCATATAAAATATCTAAGTATGATCCAGAACTTCCAACAGGTTTTGAGAATTATACTAACGAAAATGATGATAATATGCTAGCTGCACTTTCTAAAGATAATGTAAATACTTTAGATTTTCGTGAAGAAATAGCTAAAGATAATTTAAATCATTATGATATGTTCTTTAAAACCGATCATCACTGGACACCTAAGGCTGGATTTTGGGCAGCTACAAAAGTTGCTCACCTATTAAGAAATAACTACAATTTCAAAATTAATGAAGATGATTATAATTTAGATAATTATAATATAAATACTTTAAAGCATTGGTTTTTAGGCTCTCAAGGAAAAAGAGTTGGAGTCACTTATACTGGCGATGATGATATTGATTTAATAACACCAAAATTTGAAACTGATTTTAATTTTTCAGTTCCAACCTCAAATATAAATCGTTCCGGTGAATTTAAAGACACCATGTTTTTATATGATCTTATAAATAAGAAAGATTACTACAATCTTAGCCCATACGAATCTTATATTGGTGGTAATTATGATTTAAATTTAATAACAAATAATAAGAGTCCAAATAATAAGAGAATTCTACTTGTTAGAGATTCCTTTGCATGTGCAATGACACCTTTCTTAGCTATGTCCTGCAAAAACTTGGATACTATTGATTTAAGATACTATACAGCAAGTATTAAATCATATATCGAGCAAAATAAACCTGCTGTAGTTATATTGATGTACTCAAATCAGCAAGATGAATATTTTAACTTTAAGTAATAATGGTCAATTATCAGTTTTAAAAGGCCGTTAATAAAGGCTAAATGTTCAAAAAACTCAATTATCTTTGATCTTCCATAATCGATAATTGAGCTTTTTTTATTTCTAATTTTTCATCTCAATTGTTCTTTGATTGACAATTGAAAATTGACAACTGTCAGTTGGTGAGCATTGTTTATGCTGATTTTATTTTTAACTTAACTAATAATTTATTCATCACTTCAAAGAACAATTCATCCCTAGTAAATAAAAGTATTCCAAGATAAATTCCTCCACACACTACTACATTAAACGTACACGAAATAAATACATTTTGTATAAAAAATCTTGATGCAATTGTTATTGGTATGAAAAGTAAGGAATAGAAAAAATATTTAATATTTTCAAATGCAAATAAATTTATATCTAGCTTTATAACCTTTTTTACTAGTCTATATTCTAATATTAATATAATCAAATTAGCCAAAAGAGTGGTTGATATAGCTGTTACCATATTAAAAGTACCTGTAAGGGTTAAGGTTATATTAAATATTAAATTCATAACCCCGCCTATCAAAACTAATATGGCATCTTGTTTTTCTTTTCCAAAGATATATATAATTTGATTTGCAACAACGCTTTCTACACCCGTTACTAACATATGAATTGCAAATATACTCATAACGGGAACTGCTGCTAAGAAATCTTTTCCTCCAAATATGTATATGGCTTCTTTTGAAAGACATGATAACCCAATAGCTGCTGGAAATAAAAATAAAAAATATATCTTTACAACTTTCTTTAACAAAACTAAATATGCATCTTTCGATTGGTTTCCTAAATAATTTGAAAGTCTTGGCATTGTAACTTGAACTACCGTTAATAATAAAGTACTTACAATAGTAGTTACTCTCTGAGCCATGTAATAATATCCAACTTCTGCTATACCACCAACGCTATCCTTTAACATGGTTTTATCAAGTTGAGTATATAAAATTCCTGTACTAGTTAGAATTACAACATAAAACATTGGCTTTATATGTTTTAAGAATTGCAAATCAGAAAAATCAAACTTAACTCTTCTCTTTATGTAAATAAAGCTAATTATGTTATTTATGAAATTAAAGCCTACAACTATGTATAAATAAAATAGGAAATCTCCCTTTTCTCTAATAAAAAATAAAATCAATGCTGAATATATTACCCTAATCAGCATTGTTTTAAGAGCAATGAAATCATAATTCTCTACTGCTTCATTAACCCATTCCACATAAAACATATTAGTAACTATATTAAAACCTAAAATTATGCATGTAAATAAATACGGTTGATCTTTATAAGCTATTGCTACAAAAACCATATATGCAACTGTAGCAACCGTATTTGTAAATACTGTAAAGACAAACAAGCTTGTGAATGTCTGTCCAAGCTTCTTTTTATCATCTCTTACTTTACTTATTTCTCTTAATCCATATTGATAAATTCCAAAGCTTGCAAATATTAAGAAATATGCAGTTAAGGAATCTCCATATCCAATGTATCCGTATAATTCTCCTCCAAAAGCTCTACTTACTAACGGCATTACTATTATAGGTAAAATTATATTAAATAAGTTGAGCATTGCTTTAAAAATTGCGTTTTTTGAAATTGACTTAGCCATTTATTCAGCCTCCATAAATATAAGTTTTTTTACTTATATTTCTCATCTGTGTTATTTCTTTTTCAATTGTACATTCTACGCAATTCCTTGTCAAATTGGTAATTAGCCTTTTACTCCACTGTCATTAATACCTTTCATAAACCACTTTTGAGCTATTAAAAATAATATTAACAATGGTAATACTGTAATTGTACTTGCTGCCATCACTTCTGGCCATTTTATTCCGTATGCTCCTCCTTGAATAAAAAATTGCCTAAGACCTGCTGAAATCAAGAATTTTTCTGGACTCTTTGTTATTAAAGAAGGATATAAATATTCATTATAGTAGGTTACAAAACTAATTAACCCAAAGGTTATAAAACTTGGCTTTGTTAATGGAAACATTATCTTTAAAAGTATTTTAAAATGAGATGCACCATCCATTCTTGCTGCTTCAACTAAACTTTTGTCAACTTGTAAAAAAGCCTGTCTGATTAAAAATATCCCAAATACATTAACAAGATTGCTGATAATGAGCCCAGTTAAAGTATCAATTAAATTAATATCAGCTAGTATCATATAGCATGGCACGTAAGTAACTGCTGATGGTAACATATATGTACCCATTATTAATGAAAATAATAACTTCTTGCCCCTAAATTTAAATTGTGTCAATGCATATGCAATCATAGCAGCACTAACCATTTGAAATGCAACTTCTATACTTGCAACAAATAAACTATTTCCCATATATCTCGCAAAAGGTGCTTCTGTAAATACCTGACTAAAATTATTCCATTGAGGAACTTTAGGAATTAACAATAAAGGAAAATTGAACACTTCTTCTTTAGTTTTTAGTGCACTGCTTATCATCCATAAGAAAGGGAAAAAAGTAATTACACTGATAAGAATTAATACTCCATGTCTCATCATACTAGCTAAGACTTGAGATAATTGTGGACGCTGTGATATAAGTTCTAACTTTATTTCTTCTACCTCTTTATCTATATCCTCTCGATTTTCAGCATTTCTTTTTAAATTTATATCCATTAACTCTATTCCTCCCTGCAAAATTCTAATCCAGTACTATTAATAATGAACCCATTTTTTTGATGCGATAAATTGAATTCCTGAAAGAATTCCTATAATAAGCAATATAACCGTAGCCATTGCTGTGGCTTGCCCTATATTAAAATTCTCAAATGCACTTTGATAATATAAATATAATAAAGTTCTTGTGCTCCCTGCCGGTCCACCTTGTGTTAATACTTGAATTTGATCATAAGCCTGTAGAGAATTTATCATTGTTATTATGCTCAAAAAAAAGGTTGTAGGAGATATGAGAGGCAAAGTAACACTTATAAATTTATTCCAAGAACTTGCTCCATCTATTGCTGCTGCTTCATACAAATGCTTTGGTACCTTTTCTAATGCAGTTAAATAAAATACCATAGCCCATCCAATTCCCTTCCAAACTGTAACAATTATAACTGACATCATTGCTGTATTTGAACTTTGCAGCCATTGTGATTTTGGCATATGAAATAACTGCAGCATGTAATTAGCTAACCCATAGCTTGGCTCAAAAATCCAACTCCAAACTATTGATATAGCAACCGTTGGTGTAATCCACGGAGAAAATATAACCGCCTTATAAAAAGCTGAGCCTCTTATTTTTTTCTTTAAAAGAATGGCAAGAGCTAATCCACCAGTTATAGTTGGTATTAAAGTTCCTACTGTAAATACAAAAGTATTCTTTAATGCCTCATAGAACTTGTTGTTTAAAAACAACTCTCTATAGTTCTGAGTTCCAACCATATTATAATTAGAACTCATATAATCCCAATCTGTAAAACTCATGAATATAGCCTTTATCATAGGCCAAATCCAAAATATACAAAGAGGAATTAATGCTGGCAAAATAAACATTAAAGTCACAGCCATATTCTTAATATGTTTTTTAATACCAACTCTTGCTTCCACAAAACCACCACCTTTTTTCAGTTTACAGTTTATGCCCTTTAGGGTACCCTGTGGGCAATTTGCAGTTTACAGTTGATGATGAAAAGCCTTCAACTAATAACTTTAAACCGTTAACTCCTGCTATTGATAAAATTCTTAACTTCTAATTCTTAACTGAATCAACCGCTTCTTGTGCAGTTTTTTGTGCTTCATCTAATGCATCTTTTGCAGAAACATTTTCAATTTCAACCTTATCAGCTGCAACCTTTAATGCGTCAATAATTTTTCCATCAGTCGGATCTATAAATACTTTTGTTGCATGTGCAGCTTGAGCAGTCGGAACCAACGCTTGAGGATTTTTCTTTACATACTCAGTAAACTCTGGAGTAGATGTACTTCCCTTGTTTACAGAAATATATCCTGAAGCCATTGACCATTGTGCACTAACTTTTGCAGACGTAAAATATTTAATAAACTCATATGCTCCTTGTTTTTCTTCATCACTAATTTCTTTAGGAATTACTAATACTCTTGCTTGTGCAATAGGACTTGATTTTTTTCCTTCTTTAAATGCTGGTTGTTCAAATGCAGCTAATTTATTAAAATCCAAATCTCCTTGGTCACCTGATGATCCAGTATAACCAGCTGCTTTATCCTTCATAGCATCATCAACTGTTGCATACCAATATTCCCAACCTTGTCCACCTGAGTGTATTCTCATAATTTTATCTTCATGAATCCATTTTCTAAAACTATCCCAAGCTTCAATCCATTCTGGTGAATTTATTAATACTTGTTTTCCATCATCACTTAATATTTTTCCACCATTGCTTAATGCTGCATCAATTAAATTATCTTGTCCCCACATAGGTTCCCAGCCATAAAATGAAACTTCATCCCCATCTTTTTTAGTAAGTTTTTTAGCGGCTTCAGCAAGACCTGTCCAAGTTTTTAATTTATCTTCTGAAATTCCTGCATCTTTAAATGCTTGCTTGTTATAATATAAAAGTTGAGTTGTTCCAAATGCAGGAAATCCTATTAATTTATCCTGATATTTTCCTGTTTCTAAAAATGATTCTAAATAATTATCTGCTTTAAAGTCAGCATCTTTGTTTGTATAGTCACTTATATTGATTAATAAATCTTTTCTTGCAAATATTACAGCTTTATCAGGCTCTAACAATGCAACAGCAGGACTTTTCTTTGCAGCTATTCCAGCTTGCAGATTTTTAAAGGTAGTATCATACTTATCTTGAGCTACTCCCTTTACTTCATATTTATCTTGTGAATCATTAAATTCCTTAATTATTTTCTCCATATTATCTCCAAGCTTCCCCCCAAGACCATACCAATATTCAACTTGAATTTTACCACTAGCAGTCTTTACTGGTCCTTTTGCTGATACTCCACTATTTCCACAAGCAGCCAAACTTCCTGAAACAATAGAAATTAATGCTACTGCACAAATCTTTTTTACAAATTTATTCATAAAAAATTACCCCCATTATTTATAATAGTATATAATCACACGCATCGTTCATCTTTTGAACAATATTATATTATCACCGTTCATTGTTCATAACAACATGTTCATCAAACTTTTCCCAATTATTCTTTCAATTGTAAATATCCCTCACTTCACTTTAAAATATAATTTATTGCCGCTTGATATTAACTTAATGATATTTTTTCTTATTGGTTATTATAGATATCCAATTTAAGAATCAAACTTACAACTGGAATATACATGCATCATTGAGAAATTATGATCGTAACACTACACTAGAAATCAGATACATTTTTCTGGAAGCAGGCATGTGAAATTAAGCTGATGATGGTTCTAAATGGGGGCTTGTTTCATTTACAGCTTGTCTAGATTTTACATCTAGAACACGCTGAAATGACGACAAGCCCCCATTTAGAACCTTCCAGCGAAAATTTCACTAGTCCTGTGGAAGATAAATGTATAAGATTTCGGTAATTGTTGCATAAGTCTAATTCTCGCCTTGGATATCTTTACTAGGAAATTTTCTTGGAAACAAAAAAAGAAACTCAACCTCCGCACTAAGTGCAAATATTGAGTCTCTTTCTTTTCAATAAAATTTTAGTTAATATATTTTAAATTGTTAATAAAAGGGCTAATTAATTCTAAGCTTGTACACTATCTCCATGGTGTTGTGCAGCTACTTCATCTGCATAAGCCATAGCATCTGCCTTCTTAAAGAATGGAAGATAAATAGCTGTATCAATTGCTAAAATAACTAATTGTGCTAATGCATATGGAAAACCACCTATTAATAAACCTGAGATGATTGGTGGTACTGTCCAAGGTGGAGTTACTCCTCCCATTGGTGCAAGTAATCCACTTGCAATTGCAAGATACATTAGTATTGCTGTTAATACAGGGCAAACTATAAATGGTACAGCCATAATTGGGTTCATTACTATTGGAGTACCAAATAAGATTGGTTCATTTATATTAAATAAGTTTGGCGCTACAGCTAATCTACCTAATTGCTTAAATTGAGCTGATTTTGCAAATAATATCATACAAAGAACAAATCCTAGAGTATGACCAGAACCTGCCATGTTTATAAAGTTATCATAGAACTGAGAAGTTACTATATGAGCTCCATGTGCAAGATCTAAAGTTCCTGCTTTTTGAAGTTCTGCATTTGCTAACATATTTGCACCTAATAAACTTCCAACTATACCAGACATAATAGTTGCTCCATGTACACCAAACCACCATAAGAATGGGATACAGAATGCAATTACTATAACTCCACCTAATGAATCTGATACACCTTGTAATGGTGTTTGAATAACCTTATAGATTAATTCAACAAATGTTGTATTTCCGCCCCATTTTAAAGCTGCATATATAACACCAGCAGCTGTAAACATAACTGCAGCTGGAATTAAAGCTGAGAATGCTGAAACTACACCTGATGGTACACCTTCTGGCATCTTAATTCTAATATCCTTCTTCATAAACCAAGAATATGTTGCACCAACAATTAAACCAATAATGATTGCAGTAACCATACCTTGACCACCAATCCAGCTTCTTGGAATAACTCCACCAACTGAAAATACGTCTTTTGTTCCTTCTGGAGTGAAGGCTACTGAATCTGAAGTTGTAATTAAAAATACAGCTAACGACATTACTCCTGCTGATAAAGGTTCATGACCTTCATTCTTAGCATAAACATAAGCTATTGAAATAACAGAAACTAAAGCCATAATATTCATTGTATTACCTTGAATTTTTAATAATGGATCAGTCCATCCTGCTCCAAATGTAGCAGTCATAAAATCAGTGAATCCTTTTACTGGAAAGAAAGCTATCAATAGGAATAAGGAACCTATGATTTGTAGTGGCATTGTGTATAACACACCATCTTTTAATGCTTGAATACCTTTAAGGTTAACGAATTTCATAACCACTGGTATTACTTTTTCGTTCAACGTTTGACTCATTGACATAATATTTTCCCCCTTGTATTTAATTAAGATTATAATATAAATAATTACAAATAATAAATTTGTTATTATTAACACATAAATAAAATGTTATTCTTTAATATCGTTTTCACATGTTTGAAGACATCATATAACTGTATATAATACAGTTATATAGGTGACATCCTGCTTATAAATCAATTAAATTATTTAACACCATATAAATAACTTACTTTATTTATTCGCTAGCTTTAAAGCTAAATCTAAAACTTTAGTTCCATTCATCATTCCATAATCAACCATTGGAATTACTTCTACAGGAATTCCTTTTGGATCACAAAGGCTTTTTGCTTTCCCTAATGTATAACCAACTTGTGGTCCTAATAAAGCTACATCCATGCTATCTAAATGTTTATCCATTTGAGATTCTGGAAAAGCTACAATTTCAGCCTCTACACCTTTAGCTTTAGCCGCTTCTTTCATTTTATTAACTAAAACACTAGTTGACATCCCTGATGCACAAAACAATTTGATTGTTACCATATTTATTTCCTCCTTATAATAGATTAATAGATAGATTTAAAGATATTTTGAAATGCTATATCTCGGCATTATGTTATAATGTCTTCTTAACATTTTATGCAAATCTATATTGTTTAATGAACTTATTTAGCTAATGTATTAACAACTTTTCTTAATTCCATAATTTGTTGAATAAGATTTTTTTCTGTTATAGCTGTCATTAAATGATCTTGTGCATGAACAAATAATACTGATAATTCTATTTTCTCTCCAGCTGCTTCCTTTTGAAGCATTTCTGTTTGAGAATCATGAGCCTTAGCCAATGCATCATTTGCTAATACAATTTCTTTATCAGCTTCTTCATACTTACCTTCGTTTACAAGGTTAAGGGCCATGTAAGAATGATTTTTACAATCTCCTGCGTTTATTATTATGTTCATAATTGCCATCTCTAACGGTTCCATTTACATTCCTCCATTTTATGCTTTACTACTTTATGCAAATATATAAAGCAATACTCATGCCAAACACTAAAAAATAACTTTTATTTTCAAATGTTATGCTTTATAATATACAATGTAGACGCTTGATATTATCTATGTTCAAGTCATTTTGTTAAATAAAAAAAGTCTTTCAAGTTTTTTTATTATTTTTTTCTGTTTAATTCTATTTTAATTACTGTTTGTACATTTTTATTAGTGTTTAATAACTTTTTTATAGTGTTTAAGACTTATTCTTTGTTTGTTTAAACACTATATAAATATTGTTTGACCTTATTAATAAGTATATGGTACTATTTCCATATAATACATGTAAATGCTCGATTTTATATACACTAATCGCATATATAGTATACATTAGGAGGAAAACTATGGCGAAAAAAGACTTAGTATATCGAAAAATACTTCAATTAAACAATCCAAATGGAATTGATACTAAAACACTAGCTTCTTTAATTAATATGTCCAGAGCCAATTTAAGTCATGAACTAAATGAATTATGTAAGGAAGGTAAATTATCGAAATCATCTGGAAGACCTGTTTTATTCTTTATTACAAATGATGAAAATACACCTACTGAATCACAGTTAGATCTATTAGCCAAAACTAATACATCTCTCAAAGATTCTATTGAACAAGCAAAAGCTGCTATTTTATACCCTCCGAAGGGTATGAATTGTTTAATATTAGGTAGTACTGGTGTTGGTAAATCAATGTTTGCTTCATTAATGCATAACTATGCTTTAGAAATGAAAGTAAAACCTGAAGATTCTCCATTTATTGTATTTAACTGTGCAGATTATAGTAATAATCCTCAATTACTTACTTCTCAATTATTCGGAGTAAAAAAAGGTGCTTATACAGGAGCTGAATCTGATAAAACAGGCTTAATTGAGCAGGCCGATGGTGGGATATTATTTTTAGATGAAATTCATAGACTGCCTCCAGAAGGTCAAGAAGCTCTTTTTATATTTTTAGATACTGGAACCTTTAGGAGAATTGGAGATTCAGAGATAAGAAAATCAGATGTTCTAATAATTTCTGCTACAACAGAGGATCCAAATTCTACTTTGCTAAACACTTTTACAAGAAGAATTCCAATTATAATCAATATTCCTTGTCTTAAAGATAGGACTCTAGATGAGAGATTATTTCTAATTAAAAGTTTCTTCAAATATGAAAGTATTCGTATTAATAAGGAAATATATGTTTCTCTTAATTCACTTAGAGCTTTACTATCTTATGACTGCCCTAATAATATTGGTCAATTAAAGAGTGATGTTCAACTACTTTGTGCAAAAGCATATTCAGAATTTTTAACTAACCAAAAAACAGATGTAAGAGTTCACAGTGGAATGTTACCACATTATATAAAAGAAGGACTTTATAAAGAAAAAGAACACCGTGTTTTATGGAATAAATTAATGAGTGAGGAAATTGAATATTTCAGATTCAACGGTGCAAACGAAGATACCAATACCATTTTTAATAATGTAGATAACACAATTTATGATTTTATAGAAAATAAACTTGAAAAATTAAAATCCTTAGATATTTCTGATATTGATATTGAAAATATACTTGAAAAAGATATTGCAAAACATTTTAGCAAAAATAATTCTGAAGTCTCTAAAGAAGCCAACAAAAAGAATTTATTGACTATCATCGATGAAGGTATTTTAGACTGTTTTGATGAAATAATAGATTATGCTTCGCAAAAACTAAATATTACTTTTGATAATAATCTTTACACAGCTTTTGCACTACATATTAATACTTTAATAAACAGAATCAACAATGATAAGATAATAATAAACACTAATTTAAATAAGATTAAAGATTTGTATCCTTTAGAGTTTAGTACAGCAATTGAAATTAAAGAAATTATAGAAAATTATATTAATAAATCTATTCCAATAGATGAAGCTGGATACTTAACTTTATTTTTAATACCAGATAATACTTTTAATTCTATGGCCCAAGATAAAGCAAAAGTTATACTTATCGCTCACGGAGACTCCACTGCTACCTCAATGGCAAATGTCTCAAGCAGCCTTTTAGGAGAAGATTATGTGCTCCCAATTAATGCACCAATTGATGTTGCACCTTCTAAAGTACTAGATCAGTTAAAGAAATGTATTGAAAATAATCCTACTTCTGCAGGCTACCTATTATTAGTTGATATGGGATCATTAACAACTTTTGCAGATACAATAAAGAAAGATTTAAATGTTGACATAAAAGTAATATCTCTTGTCTCAACATTACATGTATTAGAAGCTGCTAGAAAAGCGCTAATAGGTTCATCTTTAGATGAAATTTATAACGATGTACTTATGGTTAATTCTTATGTGGAAATGCATAAAAATGTAAGTCATACATCAGAAAATCGGGATAAAATCCTAATAATCACTGCATGCTTAACTGGTGAAGGAGCAGCTATTGCAATTAAGAATTTTTTACTTAGTAATCTTAGATTGAATAGCGATTATTTTGAAATAGTATGCTTAAATTGCTTGGACAAAAATTACTTTAAAGAAAAAATTCTCAATCTCCAAAAAGAAAATGAAATATTATTTATAGTTTCTTCTTTCCCTGTAAGTTCAAAAATAAAACAATATACTATGTATGAAGTTTTTGATATGGATGTACTAAAGGAATTACAAGCTGCTATTGATTCAAAAACTACAATGATCAACATACCTAAAATTATAAAGGAAAATGTTAATAACATAGATGGTGTCGAATTATTTAATGATGTAACTAAGTTCTTAAATTTACTAGAAACTAAGCTTTCTATAAAATTATCAGAAGAAGTTACAGTTGGAATAATTCTTCACATAGCCTTTGTTATTGGGCGATTAAGAAATGAGAATAACCCAGCTATTTATCCTGAAAGAGACAATTATATAGCAGAATACATTGATTTATATACACTAATAAAAGAAAATTTAGGCTTTGTTAATAATAAGTACAAAATTGATATATGTGATGATGAAATATGCTATTTAATGAAACTATTATTAAATGCAGAGCCAAAATTAAAGGATAAGTTCAAACACAAATAAGAAGATAGGGCAATTATCATAAATGATAATTGCCCATATTTACATATGTGAATCTATAACTTTATTATGTAACCTTTTTCCGATACTTTCTATTATGTACAACACAGGTATTTGAGTTGTTATATCACTAATTCCTATCCTTTCTCTCTGAACATAATACGATATGTTAAGGTCAGATATCTTGGCTATAGTACAATTTTCACTATTAGTAATACTTACAATTGTACTATTTTCTCTCTTTAAATTACTTATATGGTCAATAACAGTCGCTGTTTCTCCTGATACTGATATGGCTATTATTATAGAATCTTCGTACATTTTATAATTTCTTGGGAAATATGGATCATCAATATACATTGCAAATCTACCTATTGAAGAAAAATATCTAGCTGCATATTTACATAGTATTCCTGATGTCCCAGTTCCTATAAATATAACATTATTAGCTGCTTTAATTAAATCACAAAGAGTATTTAATTTCTTTTCTAATTCACTATTATCTAACTTTTTAAAAAAATCTATTATTATAGAAGTATCATCATTTATTTTATTACTTTCATTTTTTTGAATATGCATTTTCAATTTTATTTTGAATTCTGAATACCCTTCACAGTCAACCTTTTTACAAAACCTAAGTATTGTAGTCGTTGATACATGTGCTTCATCTGCCAATTCCCTAATCCTCATATAAACAACTTTATCTGCATTTTTCATTATATATCTATATAGCATTAGTTCCAAATCATTTAAACTTTGTATAATTTCATAGTTAAACATAATTTAATCAACCTCTTCTTTCATAAATATGTCTATTTAATTATACCCTATTTAGTGTTTTTTTTATATTCCCTACAAAAATTCTGGCACTGGATAAGTTATGAACAACATATTGAGCTCATTTAAACATTGACATTATTTCTAGAAAAAAGAAGGTTCTAAAATTTAAATTTTACACTTAAATTCCAGAACCTTCTTTTAAATAAATTTATTATTAACTTACTGCTAATTCAAGCCTCTATTTGTTATTTGTGTGCTTATAGTTTGATACTCTTGAATCATTTATAACACCACTATAATTAAGTCCAAATGCAAAATCATATACATGTCCATCACTATCTTTATAGCATTCCATATCAAGTCCAACATCTTCTAATTGCTTCTCAACAGTAGTCATATCTTTAGGCATTTGAATTGGAAGCAATCCTTTTGGTTCAAATTTACCTGTAATAACATCTAATAATGCGGCATCACTTACGGAAAATCCAACTACTATTGAATCACATGATTTTTCAAACTCTCCAAAACAAACAGCATTACTTGCTTTCATAGCACAAATAATCGGAATGTTTTTACCAGTTTTCTTAATAGCAGCTTTAGCATTCACCATCGCCTCAAGGTCATAAGAATTATAAATATTTGAAGTATTGCCGTTATATGAGCGATTTTCCTTAGTTCCATCTGCAAGTTTATCTCCACTTATAGAAACTTTACGCCCATCCTTAGCCACGTAATCAGAATATTGCAATGAAAGAGGATAGAATTTTTTATTTCCAGCCGCATCTACTGAAAGTCCTGCATAAGAAAAATTACCTCCATTGTTAGGACTGCTCATGCCTACTATAACTAAATCAACATCTGAAAGATCTGGCGCCTTATATCCAGTTATATTTCCATTTGCATCTTTAACTGGAATATCTGTAACTACTTCTTTAAAGTAATTTTTAGCCACATTAATTGTCATTGTTTCACTCCAAGCGGCTTCAGATGTACCAAAAGCACTCTTTATTGCTTTTGTATATGTCATTGGAATGTAAACTTTCTTGTTTTTAGCTGAACCATTATCAGCTTTTATTGTGCTATTTGAATTTTTAAGCATAACTATTGAACTAAGTTGAGCATTATACCCATCTTGTTTCTTTTCTTTACTTCCAACTATGCTTAATGAATTGTTTAAGTTAAGATATGGATTTTCAAATAATCCTGGATTAAACATAAGCTTCAAAAGACGAACTGCTGATTGTTCAAAACGATTACGTGCCCATGCCTCTCCATTATTCTTAACCATCATATTATAAGCAGCGATAACAGGTTTTGAATTATTATTTCCGCCAAACATATCAACGCCATTCATAAGCACATCATAGTGACGTTCATCAACTGTCTTGTTTTCTTCTCCCCATGCCATTCCAAAACCTTTTCCAAAAGGAGTTGGTGGTGTTGCTGTTACTCCCCAGTCTGTGCAAACAACGCCATCAAATTTATTTTTATCACGAAGTATACTCATTTTTTCCTTATTGTAAGCACTTCCTACTGCCTGCCCTCCAATTGGATTTCCTTGAGCATCTAATCCTATAGAGTAAGAATCCATTACAGCAGTAGCTGAACCTGTTTTTCCTTTAAGCTTTAATCCACCTTCAGTAAATGGTTTTAAGTGTTCGCTGAAATTATTTCCTGGATATACAGCATATTTTCCAGTCATCATATGAGATTCACGTCCACCTTCTCCAGCTCCATCCCCTGGCCAATGTTTAATCATACAGTTAATTGAATCTTTTCCCCAGCCTAGATCTTTTCCATCTTTATCATAAGTTGATTGAGACCCATCTACATAAGCCTCTGCCATATCTGTTGCTAGCTTAGTATCTTCTCCAAAGGTTCCATATACACGCAACCATCTTGGCTCTGTTGCTAAATCGATTTGTGGTCCTAAAGCAGTAGCTATCCCCATTGCCCTATATTCTGCTGATACAT
This sequence comes from Clostridium saccharoperbutylacetonicum N1-4(HMT), assembly GCF_000340885.1. Taxonomy (NCBI): domain Bacteria; kingdom Bacillati; phylum Bacillota; class Clostridia; order Eubacteriales; family Clostridiaceae; genus Clostridium; species Clostridium saccharoperbutylacetonicum. Next base: position 5,958,542 of record NC_020291.1, read on the forward strand.
CTTTTGCAAATTCATACATTATATTAGTATCAAAGGTAGCAGCAAGACCAAGGTTAGAAGGCCATAAAGAAACATCCTTTCCTGATATAGCATTTGAATATTGATCTCCTGAACCCGCAGTACTACGAGGATCAGAGCTGAAATTTACTGGAATTGGGCATGGTAGACTTTCAACATAAGCCTGCATTTGATTATTCCAGGTCACTGCTGCTTCAGTATTATTACTTCCTGCATTTAATACTGCTCTTAAATTATCTTCTGAAAGATATTTTTTTTGGGCATCTGTAAGTCCTGCTTCTATAGTTTTTTCATGGGCACTAAAAAGCATAAGTCCTGCTATTTGATTTACTGTAAGAGATTTAGCTAAATCTTTTGCTCTGGTATCTGAATCTAATCTCCAATCTTCAAATTTATCTAGCTTCCCGTTTTTGTTTAAATCTTTAAAGGCATAAGTATAATTACCATCTTTTTGTTCAATTAATTTAACACCTGAATTTTTTGAATACCCAAGTTCCTTCCCATTATTAGGATTTGTAACCAACATATAAGTAGTCTTCCCATCAGTAACTTCTTTTTCTGTGTATTTCACTGGATCAGCAGCCTTTGCTATTGTTGTAAACATAAATTGACTGGAAATTACTGCTCCTAAAAGTAGATTTGCTATTAACTTTTTTCTTTTCACAAATATTTCCCCCTACCTCTAATTATATTTTATGTTATTTCGCAATTTTTACTTTATTATAAACAAAACTCTTTTTAAAACATTTTATTCTGTATATAACTAGTAAATTGTTTCCACTTATATTCATAGCAATTTTTATGCCACTTCCTATTTTTTTACATATGGTATTATTTCACTTTTAAAGTCTCTATTTTAGATACTTCCAGTATTATGCAATGTGTGTTATTATGTGTGTTATTTAGTTCAAATCAAATAACACTCTTTGCTATGTGTTTTATTTTTAAAAATCACAAAGGTATTTAATTTTTTCACTACTTAGTTCTACTTAAACATAATATCTTTTTCAATTTCACTCTCACTTATTTCTACCTTATATAAAAAAGAAAATTAAAATAGTGCAAGTTCCAGATTTCCTCTGGAACTTGCACTATATAATTTAAGAAAATTCAAAGAATTTTCATCCTACCTATAACTGTGAACTGTTAACTGCCTAAAGTTCTTCTCCATTACTTTCAATAACTTTCTTATACCAGAAGAAGCTCTTCTTTCTAGCTCTGCTCATGTCTCCATTTCCATCATTATCTTTATTTACATAAATGAAGCCATATCTCTTTTTCATTTCCCCTGTTGATGCACTTACTAAATCTATACATCCCCAAGGAGTATATCCAATTAATTCAACTCCATCATTTACAGCTTCCTTCATTTCTTCAATATGTGCTCTTAAATAGTCAATTCTATAATCATCATTAATTGAGCCATCTGCTTCAACTTCATCCACAGCACCTAAACCATTTTCCACAACCATTAATGGAATTTGATATCTGTTGTAGATATTATTTAATGTCCATCTTAAGCCCTTAGGATCAATTTGCCATCCCCAGTCACTTGCTTTAAGATATGGATTCTTTACACCACCTAATATGTTTCCTGAAGTCTTTTCTAATTCTGGATCTGAACTTACACAGTTTGACATATAGTAACTAAATGTATAGAAATCCACACAGCCTTCTTTTAATGTTTCTTCATCATTTTCCTCCATCTTAATTTCAATGTTATTATCTCTGAAAAATCTCTTTGCAAATCCTGGGTATGCACCTCTTACTTGTACATCAGAACATAAGAAATTATTTAAATTATCTTTTTCTTGATTCAAAAATACGTCTTCTGGATTACAAGTATAAGGATATGATGCCATATATGCAATCATACAACCTATTTTAAAGTCTTTATTAATTTCGTGACCTAATTTAACAGCTTTTGCACTTGCTATAAATTGATGATGAAGTGCTTGGAATCTTATTTGTTTACTGTCTTGAGTTTCTTTATCAAATGCAAGTTCACCACCATCATTTAATAGTATTCCTCCACCCATAAATGAACCAAAAGGCATAGTCAAACAGTTTATTTCATTAAATGTAAGCCAATATTTTACCACATCTTTATATCTATTGAATATAGTTTCACAGTATCTAACATAGCAATCAATAACTTCTCTGCTAGCCCATCCATTATATTTTTTAGTTAATCCAAATGGAGTTTCATAGTGTGAAATTGTAACTAAAGGCTCAATATTGTATTTCTTTAACTCCGCAAATACGTCATCGTAAAATTTTAGTCCTTCTTCATTTGGAGCCATATCATCACCATTTGGGAAAATTCTGCTCCAATTTATGGACATTCTGAAAGTCTTAAAACCCATTTCACCAAATAGTTTTATATCTTCTTTATAATGATGATAAAAATCTATTGCTTCATGACTTGGATAATAAGTTGCTTCTTCTAATTCTGGTGTTATTCTTCTTGGAGTTGTATGAGTACCTCCTGTCATAACATCAGCAGTACTAAGCCCTTTTCCACCTTCTCTATATCCACCTTCAAATTGGTTAGCAGCTGTAGCTCCTCCCCATAAAAAATCCTTTGGTAATCCTTGAAATTTATTATTTAACATTTTTATACCCACTTTCTTCAGTTTACAGTTTACAATTTACAGTTAACTGTATAAGTTTATTTGTGAAGTGACCTTAATTGCAGAAAAGTTCACTGTTATGGCAAAGCCCTTCTTCATACAAGTAAAATGATCCGTATTGCAGGAAAGTTCCGTATTGTGGCAAAGCCACTCTTTTCAGATGTGCATAGCTGCTCTTTTTATAGGTGTAAAATTTTATAAACAGCTTTAGCTACTCCAGAATTATAATTTGCATCTGTTATATATTTTGCTATTTCTTTTATCTCAGGAATTGCATTTTCCATAGCAAAGGATATAGGAAATTCAGTAAACATTGAATAGTCGTTAAACCCATCTCCAATTACAACAACTTCCTCTTTTTTTACTCTCTTTTTATCTGAAATCTTAGACAATATAGTTCCTTTTTGAGCTTCTATATGATTTATTTCTAAATTAATTGCAATACTTGATGCAATTGCAAGACCATCTATATTTTTAAGCTCTTCTTTTAATTTTAAAATCTTATCTTCACATTCACCATAGGACTCAATTTTTCCTATTTTAATATCTTTACTTAAAAATTCATCTATATTATCAATATACTTTAAAATCGGAAAATGATGCTCTTCTTTTGCTCTCTTAAGGATTTCTTCATGATTTGTAACTTCTGGATTAAAATATTGGACCCTAAGTACACTTCCTTTTAAAGAGTCTTCTTTAGTATTAATAGTATATAATCCTCTATCCGTGTATATCTCAACATTAAGTCCATTTCTTTTTATTATCTCTAAAATGTCCTTAAGCTTACCTTTGTCCATATAAATTCCTTCTAATACATTTCCATCTTTATCTCTATATTCTGCTCCATTTAGCACTATGCATTCACACTTTAAATTATACCTATCAAGAAATGGCTTAATATCTTCATACATTCTTCCACTTGCAATTACGAACTGTACTCCCATTTCTTCTGCTTTTCTTATAGCCTTTAAATTTTCTTCAGGTATATCATTATTTCTTCCAAGTAAGGTTCCATCCATATCTGATACAATGAATTTTATCATAATTTATTATTTATTTTTCTCTAGGGTTTCTATTTTTTCAGCAAATTGTGGCAAGTGTTTTTTATGTGCAAGTAACATTTCATCTAATAAATCTTTGGCAATTTGTCCACTTGGAACTAATGGATTTATTGTAAATGCGTGAAGAGCCTTATTATAATTTCCTGTAACTGCTGCTGAAATTGTTGTTTCTTCCATTCCTTTCATTATTTGAACCATTCCTCTTGGTGCTGGATCAAATTTTCCCCAATTTAAAGGTTGAGGTCCATTTGCTGTTATTATACTTGATACTTCTACAATAGAATCATATGGCAAATCACTTATTGCACCATTATTTTTTGTACTAACTACCATAGTCGTCTTCTTATCGTTGAATATTGAAGCAATTAATTCACAAGCAGCATCACTATAATGAGTTCCACCTCTCTTAGTTAATTGTTCAGGTTTATAATCTAATTTAGGGTCTTTGTATAATTCAAATAATTCTGCTTCAGTTCTCTTTACGACTTCTGCTCTAGTTTCACCTTTTTTGAATTCTTCAAGTTCGTCTTTTAACATGTCATCTGTAATATAATAATATCTGTGATATGGGCATGGTAATATTCCTAAATCTTGAACTTGCTCATAATTAAATTTAATGTCTTTTATATTAGCAACGCCTGAATCCTTTTTAGGTTTCTTCTTTTGTGCTGGATCATATAATTTTCCTATTAATTCTTCTGTTCTTTCATTTCCTTCCTTATCCCATACTCTATGCCAATGGAAGTGATTTAATCCTGCAAATTTAAAAGTTAATTCTTCTAGCGGAACATCTAAGGTTTCACTAGCAATAAACATACAATTTATTGGAACATTACATAAACCAACAGTTCTATCCCATCCACCATATTTTATAGCAGCCTCTGTTACCATACCTGATGGATTTGTGAAGTTAACTAACCATGCATTTGGACATAATTCTCTCATGTCATCTATTATGTCTAATATTACTGGAATTGTTCTAAATGCTTTAAACATTCCACCAGCACCATTAGTTTCTTGTCCAATTATTCCATGACTTAAAGGAATTCTTTCATCTTTAATTCTCGCATCTAAAAGACCTACTCTAAATTGAGTAGATACAAAATCTGCTCCCTTAAGAGCTTTTCTTCTATCTAAAGTTAAATTAACCTTCCAATCAAGGCCTGCTGCTTTAACCATTCTTTGAGCCATAGCACCAACTATCTCTAATTTTTCTTTTCCTTCTTCAATATCAACAAGCCAAATTTCTTTAATTGGTAGTTCATCTTTTCTTTTTATAAAACCTTCAATTAATTCAGGAGTGTAACTTGAGCCACCACCAATAGTAACTATTTTGATTTTTTTCTTTTTCATAATTCAACCTCCACTTTGGCAGTTTACAGTTTACATGGCACAATTTACGATTGAGGTTAAAAACCTTCAACTGTAAACTGTAAATTGTAAACTGTGAACTGATATTTTTACTGCTTTTTCTTGACATAAATATATCACAAAATTCAGATAATTAGTTCATTATTGAAGTTTTAGTGACACATGCTGATTTTTAGTTATTTGTTTTTTTCTGAAACAAGTTGTTTTATGCTTTTTGTATTATAATAAAAAAGTCCTAAAACCTTTATTAGGATTTTAAGACTTTCTAAGTATTTAAATGCAAATTTTATTTCTTTTGACTAAACAACCAATTAATAGCCTCTTGATTATTAAATGCTGGTACCCAAGCAAAATGATTATATGCAACATTTTTATCTACTGGCACTCCAGCTTTAAGCATATCTTCAGTTGAGTATTCTGTAAATTTAATATTGCTGCCTAACTCTTTTAGTCTATATACTAATGTTTTTGTTCCTATAATATTATTGTTATATTTATATTGATCTTTTTGTCCATACATTGGAACTATAGGATCATTTGTTGCATGAAATGCCCAAATTGGTAAATTCTTAACTTTATCCATTAACGCTATATCTCCTTGTCCACATACAGGCATAGCTGCTGTAAAAAAGCCAGGATAAGTAGTAATTAATCCCCAGGTTCCCATTGCTCCCATTGAACATCCTGCAACATAAATACGAGATTGATCTATATTAGGATATTCTTTCTCCAAACCTTTTATAATTTCAATTAAAGCTGGTTTCACTTTTTCTTCATTCCAACCTAATTTTCCTGTAGTTGCCACATTAACCTTTAATTCAGCAGGCAATTGAGGTGCTACAACATAAGCCTTGTGAATAGCTTGTTGTGCATCAGAAGCAAAGCCTGTCACCATATCATTCGCTACTAATTGTGCTTCATTATCGCTTCCAATTTCTCCACCACCATGAAGGACTAAAACTAATGGAGCTTTTTCAGTGGTTTTAGGCACAAATAGTCGATAATTCAAAGTTTGAGTTGTATAACTTCCTTGATATGTTCTTTTTAAAAACTTATCTGCATCTCCTAAATCAAATTTAATATTATCCTTGTTAAAATTAAGCTTAGAATTAGCATCACATACTATATTAAATTTTTGATTGTATGCAAATGCATCAAAACTTAAAGTAATCTTATTTCCTTCTATTTTTATATCTTTAACTGCCTGTTTAGATATTTGAGTAGCTCCATTAACTACAGTTGGAAATTCTATATGGAAATCAGAAGCTTTGAAATTATAATTTGATGCATCTTTAACTGTTATTTGAATTGATTTAACTTGATTTCCAAAATCACTTGTTGGAGCTGATGCTTCTATTTTTTCAATTTGATTATTAAGAGCAGTTCCAGCTGAATCTAAAGCTTTAGCTGCAGTTGAAAATGATAAAATTGCACACACTGTCAACATACTTACAAGTGGTTTTATAAATTTATTCATTTAAAGTTCCCCCTACATTTTTAAAATTATATATGGCTTTATTATTATAAAAGTAGTTCAAATTGTATATATGTAACCTTTTAAATAAACCCAATATATCTAAGTGATTTACAAAGATATATTAGGTTTATTATATATTATTTATTTTGTAATTTTATCTATTATTGTGCTGCTTGCTCATTCTTAACATTGATAGCATCTTGCTTCTTGAAGAATGGTAAGTAAATAAAGAATGATATTGCCATAATTACAATTTGTAATAATGCTGTTCTCCATCCACCTAATATGAATCCTGAGATTACTGGTGGAGTTGTCCATGGAACCATTACTCCTGTGAATAGTGGAACCATTCCTGTGGAAATTGCTAAATAAGTAAGTAAACTTGTTACCATTGGACTAATAATAAATGGTATTGCCATAAATGGATTCATTACTATTGGTGTACCAAATGTAACTGGTTCATTAATATTGAAACATCCTGGTACTATAGCTAATTTACCTAATTCTTTACTTTGTGCTGATTTACCAAAGATAATCATACATAATACAAGTCCTATTGTCACACCTGCGCCTGTCATACTAACAAAGTTATCTAAGAATTGTTGTGTTACTATATGACCACCATTTGCTATTGTAAGTTCTTTTCCACTTTGAATTATAGCTTGATTTTCTAATGTATTCGAAGTTAATATTCCTGTCATGATACCACCCACGATTGTTGAACCATGAACTCCAAACCACCATAAGAATGGGATTAAGAATGACATTACTAAAACTCCACCTAAAGAATCTGAAATACCTTGTAATGGTGTTTGAATCACTTTATAGATTAATTCAATAAATGTTGTATTCATTCCATATTTAAGTACTGCATATAAAACTGTTGCACCTGTGATTATAACAGCTGCTGGTATTAATGCTGCAAATGAATTTGCAACCCCTTGTGGAACGCCTGCTGGCATCTTAATTGTAATTTTCTTAGCCATAAACCATGAATAAATTGCTCCAACAAGTAAACCAATGATGATAGCTGTAACCATACCTTTTCCACCAATAAAATCTTTATTGATAACATTTCCTACTGTTACCCCTTCAGGAGTTGTAACAGAAGCATTCATTGTTAACAAAAATACTACAAGTGCTATGATTCCTGATGATAAAGGTTCATGTCCATCGTTTTTAGCATATGTATATGCTATACCAACAACTGCAATAAGTGCTATTATAGCGAAACTAGAACCATAAGCTTGTAATAAAGGTTCTGTCCATCCCGCTCCCATCATACTAGCCATCCAATCATTAAAAGGCTTATATGGAATTTGTGCTAATAATAGGAATATTGATCCTACCATGATTATTGGCAACGTATACAAGATACCGTCTTTTAATGCTACAATACCTTTTAAGCCAACGAATTTCATAATTACTGGTATTACTTTTTCATTTAAAGTGCTTCCAAATGATGACATAATAATTCCTCCTTAAAATTAAATATAAGATGATAAATATAAAACCGTGATATTAATATATAAATAATAATAAACATTTTGAATTTATTATTATCTTATTTAAAGCTGCATTCGCCTATGTAATTGTATACATTTGACAATCAACAAATAACATAGCCATATACAAACTAAATAATAAGCTTTTATTATTTTGTGATATTTCCATCTAGCTAATGACTAAACGGAAATATCATCAAATCGCACAAATTTATTTTCCAGCTAATTTTAATGCAAAATCCAATACTTTTTGTCCATTCATCATTCCATAATCAACCATTGGTATAACGTCTACTGGAATTCCTAATGGTTCACAGATCTTTTTAGCCTTTGCTAATGTGTACCCAACTTGTGGTCCTAATAGAGCAACCTGTACATTATCTAAATGCTTATCCATTTGTCCTTCTGGGAAAGCCTCTATATCCACTTCTATTCCTTTAGCCTTAGCTGCATCTTTCATCTTATTAACCAAAAGGCTTGTTGACATTCCTGCTGCGCAAAATAATCTAATTGTTATCATAATCTTTTCCTCCTGAAATATAAAATTATTTAATGAAATTTATTACTTAATTAAAGTATTTACAATTTTTCTTAGTTCTATTATTTGTTCTATCAAATTTTTTTCTGTTATTGCCGTCATAAGATGATCTTGTGCATGTACAAACAACACTGACATATCTATCTTTTCACCATTTGCTTCTTTATGAAGAAACATCGTTTGACCATCATGAGCTTTAGCTAATGCATCATTGGCTAATTCCATTTCTTTATCAGCTTCCTCATAATTCCCTTCATTTACATTGTTAAGAGCCATATAAGCGTGATTTTTGCAATCTCCAGCATTAATTATTATATTCATAATTGCCATTTCCATTTCTTCCATAGTTAACTCCTCACTTTGCTTCTATATTTTTTATTTATTCAAATATCATTTTTGTTTTATTTATCTTATGCATATATACAAAGCAATAATCGTGCCAAGTTTTTAATAATCAAAAAAATTTTTCAACTTTTTACAATCCCAGTGTTTTAAACGTTTTCGTGTCTTTCGATAATTATTGTAAAGGTTTTAATGTGTTTTATTTTTCATAAAAAGTATCGAAACACATTGTTAATGTGTTTTATTTATAGATATCCAATTTAAAAGTTTAACTTATAAATGGAATATACATGCATCATTAAGAAATTATAATCGTAACACTACACTAGAAATTAGATACATATTTGTGCAAGCGGCATATGAAATTAAGCTGTGATGGTTGTTAGTGGAAGGTTGTTCCATTTTCTGCTTGTCATAAATTTATTTTAGGAACATGCAGAAATGGGTGCAACCTTCCACTTAGAACCTATCCAGCGAAAATTTCATTAGTCCGCTGGAATAAATATGTGTTTAATTTCGGTAAGTTCCGCATATGTCTAATTCTCGCTTTGGATATCTTTATAAAAAAATTGATAAGTTATTCGTGTACTTTAAAAAGTCCTTCACTTACAACTTATCAATTAATTTAAATTCTTGGATTAAAAAAATTCATCAAACAACATATTTCTTCTTCTGAAGCATTTATTGAATACTTAGTATTAATTGGCATAAATGCATTTTTAACTATTTTATATAAATTCAAATTATCTTTAATATATTTATCTTTTCCTTCGAATTCAATTATAGTCTTTTTCTCAATAGACATATCTATCATAGCAGCTATATGCAAGGTTATCCCAATAAGAATATTAGTACTTATATTAGTCTTCAATTCTTCTTCAATATTCTTAATAAATTTCTTTATATGTTTTAATACAGTTCTTCCATCACTGTTTTCTAGAGTATTTTCTAGAGTATCCTCCATTTTTAAATATGTTTCCTCAACATCAATAATTTTCTGCATACCACTAGTGCTTTGCCCATCTATTATTTGATCTAACATAAATTGAGGACTCTGTACCTCTAATTCAAAAGGACTTACAAAACAAATAATTTCATATTTTATGCTTAGTTTTTCAATTCTTTCATAGATGCTTTCTTTTCCAACAAGATTTATTGGAACAATGTCGAGCAATTTTTTATCAAAAGTCAGATTGCGTTCTAATAATTTCTTAAGTGTTTTAGCACCACCTTCACCAGTCGTACATACAGTAACTATCGCCAATCTCTTTTCTTCTTTTTCTTGTTTATGCTCCAAGGCATTTTCTTCATATAAACTGTTAACTTCAAGGGTTTCTCTATAAATTTCATCTAACGAATACCCCATCATAGACTTTCTAGTTGCCTCTAATGCATGCAGAGTACTAACAAGTGGTATTGTTCTTGTTTTTATATTAAATGTATTTTCTATTTCTTGTCCAAAGGTTGTTAAAGACCCCATATCCACCAAAAATAATATATCAGATTTAATTTCATTTTTTTTAATATAATCTATAGTCTTTCCTAGTATGTTTTCTGGTTTTTCTTCTATAGGCGCATTAATTCCAACAACATTCTTTGTACCAAGAAGACTATTCACTGCATCTGCCATTGAAGTTGCTGTGCTTACTCCATGTGCAATTACAATTACTAAAACATCATTTTGCTTATATTTTAAGCTTCCATAATTGTAACTTAAAAACATAGCAATAAAACCGGCTTCATCAATTGGCATATTTACATCTATAGCCCGATCTATTATCTTTAGAGCATCGACAGCAACATTGAATTCTTTTCTATGTTCTTCTCTTATACTGCTTAATTTAGGATTTACTATTTTTTTATTTCTTCTTATTCTATCAATTGAATTACTGATATGGACTGCTAATCCATAGTTTATTTTTTTATCTAGATTGATTTCTAATTCCTCTTCACAAAAATGAATAACTTCTTCTATAACATTCATAACATCTTTTTCTATAATGTTTTTAATATTAGACATATCAACCTTGCTAATATACTTTTTAAAATAATCTTCTATATCTCTTTCAATTTCCTCTTCGAGTTTTACCCCTTTAATTCCTCTTGCCTTAAGTTCATTTGTTCTTAAGTCTAACATTTCATAAATATTATCATCAGTTGCATTTTCTTCAAATATTTCTCTATCTTCATCTTTATCAAAAATAAAATATCTTTTATTTATATCAATTAATTTATTCCACAACTGTCTATGTTCTACTTCCTTATACAATCCTTCTCTAATATACGAAGGCAAATCTAAACTATTTATTTTTATAGCATCTTTCTTATTCGAAAGAAAATCAGCATATGCTTTAGCACAAGCAAGCTGAATATCTGATTTTAGTTGTCCTATATTATTCTCACAATTATAAGATAAGAATGCCTTTATGGAATTAATGGACACTGTAATACTTCTCCCAAGTCTTCCAGATTCCTCAAGCAAAAATTGTTTTATAAGATTAAATCTTTCTTCCATACCTCTATTTCGTAAAGCAGGTATAGTTATAACCATAGGTATTCTTCTAGTGAAAGTTTTAAGCAAAGCAGCATTTGGATCTTCAGTTGTTGCTGTTATTATAAGAACATTTGCACTTCTTTCACTATCTGTTTCTCCTAGTCTTCTATAAACTCCCCTATCCATAAATGTAAAAAACATTTCTTGTCCTTCAGCGGGTAACCTATGCACTTCATCTAAAAATAAAATTCCTCCATCTGCCTTTTCAATAAGACCTACCTTATCAAAATCCGCACCTGTATAAGCTCCTTTTTTTACCCCAAACAATTGTCCTAACAATAATTGGGGATTGTTTGCATAATCTGCACAATTAAATGTAATAAATGGACTTTCTTCGGACTTCACTTTCATTTCAATTGCATATTTATAAATTAACCCTGCGAAAGTTGACTTACCAACACCAGTTTCCCCTAGCAGCAAAATATTCATCCCATTCGGTGGATATAGTATAGCTGCTTTAGCCTGCTCTACCGCTGAATATAAACTAGGATTAACTTCCGAAAATTTATTTATAACTGATATATCAGGGGGAACGTTTTCTTCATCCACAGCCATAAATAACGTTGGCTTTCCTTTTGATTTAATTGCTTTTCCTTCACTCACCAATTTATTTAAATCATTACTTGCATTTGCTCTGCTAATGTTTAATTCTTCTGCAATCTCCGATGCTGAAATTCCACTTGAATCCAAGTCCTTTTTTTCTTTAAGTTTCATTAGAATCAAATCAATTCTCTTCATCAACTAGTTACCCCCTTTTGACACTATTTTCTGTCATATATATTTGCAATTATTAATGGTGAATACTCAATATTCAATCAACAACTAATCTGGATATTTCTTTATCCCCTATCAAACCTTAACTATTAAAAAAATAGAATGTTAATTGCAATATACCCCATTAACATATAAATCTTACCTTAATTATACAACCTTATGTATTTAAAACTCATTATTTAATTTATATAGTAAAAACTATATCACATATTACAATTTTATTAAACAAAAAACTAGAAATATCCAAGGCACAAGCTAGAATCGAGTATTAATCTAGTGAAATTAAATATATTATAATAATAACTATTTTTAATTTCTAATATAGATATACACTCTAATCCTAGTTAATGCACTTTGATACCAAAACACAAATATTATTATTTATTAATTAATTTTCTTCAAAAATACAATAATTATCTTTACCTTTATTCTTTGCTAAATATGTTGCTTTATCGGCTTTAATATATAAATCCTGAAAATTTTCACCATGTTCTGGATACTTTGCAATTCCTATACTACCAGATAATTTGTAATTTAAGAATTCCTTAGTAAAATTTGTCCTAAAGCCAAGCACTAACTGCTCTGCCTTCCTATAAATTAATTCTTCTGATTCTACATCTTTTAAAAACACTACAAATTCATCTCCACCTATTCTTCCAACAATAGAATTTTCACTAAAGATCTCTATTAACATGGAAGACATATTCGTTAAAACAAAATCTCCAGCTAAATGTCCCAAGTTGTCATTAATTGATTTAAAATTATCTAAGTCTATTTGAAATAATGCTCCCATACTGCCCTTACTATTATTAATATATTCTTCAATAAGTCTTTCTGTTGTTCCTTTATTGTACAAACCAGTTAAACTGTCTCTTTCTGCTTTAAATAAAAGTTCTTCATTTTCTTTCCGCTCTTTATCTATATCTATAATTATACCTATAGCTCTAGAAATATCCCCATTTTCATCAAACATAGCGGTAATTCTTATTTTATGCCAAATATACTCATCATCTATTTTCATTCTAATTTCAGTTTCTTTATAAACTTCTCCAATAACTATTTCATTTAGCATTTTCCCAAATACCTTTTTATCCTCAATATGAATATAATCTGTATCATATAGTTTCTTTGTAGCATTTTCAAAAACTTGCTTCAAATTACTTCTATTTTTCAAATTTCCATAATAATGAACAGTATCTTCCTTAACATTCCATTCAAATATTATGTTATCCGTTTGAGATGTGATTATTCTATATCTTTCTTCGCTTAATTTAAGTTTTTCTAAAGCTATTTTAGAATCATTTATATCCATTGCTACATTGTAGCTAAAGATTTTGCCATCGTTATCTTTAATTATTCGCCCCTTATCAAGCACCCAAATAACACTTCCATCTTTGCGCTTTATCCTATACTCCACAGTAAATTTATCATCTTTACTTATTTGTTCGTCAATTTCTCTTTTAACACGCTCATGGTCTGCTTCATAAATTATGTCAAGTATATTTTTACCTAGTAATTTATTTAATTCACTCCTTTTATAGCCTATAATTTTTAGATATCCACTGCTCAAAAAGTCCATGTAATATTTTCCATTTATTAATATATGTCGATGAACACCTCCAGGAATATTTGAGGTTAAAGATTTCAGCTGCCTATTTTTATCTTCAATATATTTTCTATTATTCTGTACTTCATCAATCAATTCATTAAAGGCTGTTGCTATTTCACCAAATTCATCCTTCTTATTATATATAAATCTATCCTCATAATTTCCATTTTTTATTTCTCCAATTGCTTTTAATAAACTATTAATTGGCTTCGAAAATTCATTTATTGTAAATGCATTTGCACTTATAACAAGTAGAAAAATTAATATTGAAAATATACTTACTTCCTCTAAACTTTTATTAATAGGTTCTTTAAACTCAGCCAAATCAACATCACTTAACACTATCCATCCAGAGTTATTAATTTTTTTATAATATCCTATTTTTTCAATTCCATTTATAGTAAATTCTATAGTTCCTTGCGGTTTATTGTCAAATTCTATTTTTTCCCACTCCACCTGTAAATTACTTGACTTTACACTATTATTAATATTTTCTTTAAAACCACTGCTATTACTTGCTGCAGTAATTCCATTTTTATCTACTATTGTAATTTCACCACTCTTAAATAAATGTGCCCTACGAACAAGAGTATCAAAATAATTCATATTTATTACATTAACTATAAAGCCTTTATATTGGCCGTCAAAAAATATTGGACTTGCTATTATTGCACTTTTCATATAATTATTAAAATCATTTCCTTCTACAATATCTGTTATAACCAATTCACTATTTTCAAGTCTTTTCATTTCATCTTCTGACAAAGTAAAGTTTTTATAGATATTATCTGTTGCTGCAATTATTTTACCTTGCTTATTAAAAAGCATTTGCCTAATTGAAAAGGAATCTTTATTAACTACATCATTAAATTTTTTTATGTTTTCATCACTCATTACATTATTTGAATTTTCTAACAATTCTCTAACCACTAGAGAATCTGAAATAACGTTGTTATTATTTATATTTCGTTGAAAAAACGCTTCAATACTCACAGCTTGATCGTTACTAAATGTTACTATATTTTGCTTAATCAGTTCCATGCCTTTGGTCTTAAAATTTGCAATATATATACTTGTCAAAACAATTACAGGTACTATCCCCCATAATGTAGAAAAAACAATAAATTTCCTCCTTACATTCATGCTAACACCCCATTACCATATAATTAATAAATCTATATATTAATTTTAACAAATTTTGATATTTTTTTATATATTTTTATTTTTTCTACATTATTGTATCTAATATTCTTTTATTATTTATTGAATTTTAACCAAAAATATTATTCATATAATATTTTTTCAAATATTATACTATGTATAATTTAAACTATACTTAAAAATTTATTACATATGCTTTGCTATTAGCTCAATTACTAATTATCAACAAAAAAATCGCAGGCGACTGTGGAGCCGGAGATTTTTAATATTAAGTTCCGTATTGTGCTTCTCACTCTTTTTATAGGTGCGCATCTGCCTTTTCGAACGTATGTGAGAAAAATCTGCACATTAGAAATGATGGCAGCTATGCTGCATATGATAACATTTTATGCAGGCGAATATGATTTGTTTTTTATTCTTTTCTTATACACAGCTCATTTAAATAGCCTTTTTCATATATTATCCACAGATTTTACTGCATTATAAATTCATAAAAAATAAAAAAAAGCATAAATTATGCTCAATATTTAAGACTAAGTTTTCAAATAAACTTTTCTTAATGAAATTAAGCATAAATTATGCATATTATTTTAAATATATCGTATTAATTAAACCAAATTATTCAACTTCCATAAGACTTGGAACTTCATCTGTCCCAGCTTCAGGTTGCTTTGCTACAAAATAAACTCCACCTATAACCATTAAACTGCATACGATTGTCATTATATCTATCTTTCTACCATTAATGAATACGTCAAATACAATTGACCAAACAACATATGTTATATTTAACCCCATAGCTCTAGTAGCACCAATTTTATAAATTGCATTGTAATAGAATAAATATGATACTGTTCCTGACAATGCTGTAGCTCCGATCCACCATATTACACTTGTCCTTAAGATTTCAAAACTAAGTCCAATTCCACCTACAATTGGAACTATTAGAATTCCATATACTATTGCTGAAGTCATTTGTCTTATTTGAAGTGCAAATTCAGAAGATACTTCATCATCTTTCATTCCATACGCACATATAACACATTCACTTCCCCAACCAAACACACATAACAAAGCACATAAAAATCCAACTATACTGATTCCATTTTCACTTGATGAGTATCCAATTATTGATACACCTATAATTGCAAATATTAATCCAATCCATGCTTTCTTATTCATTTTCTCTTTTAATATGAAATAAGCTAAAATAGCCCCAACTGCTGGATATAATGATGAGATTATTGCAGTATAAGATGGTCCAATAAGCTTAACTGCAAGTAAATATCCTGCCATTCCAACAGGTCCACCCATAAGTGCCGCAAGTACAACAAATAAAGCACTTTTAGTTCTCATAGCTTTAAACAAATGACCTAATTGTCTTTTACTTGCAAGGTATATGAATGTCCATGCTGCTGAAAAAGCATCATGAAAAAATGCAGTTATAAATGGTGCTAAAAAAATTGCTCCCTCTGGTAAAAATGGGCTCATCCCAAGCACGATTGCCATTAACACGGTATCCAATCCCCAAGTGATTGCTGAGGTTACGCCACTTAATACACCGGCTTTATAATTTTTTTTCATAATGAATCTCCCCTTTTATAATTACTTGCAAAACATAAATTAATTTTATCAGACTCTGCAATTATTTTATATATATTTATTTTCTAAAATATAAATATATAAGGCCAATCAGCAAAATAATAACAAAGGTAGTAAATAACTTATTTAATATAAATTACTTACTACCTTTATCTTTTAAACATATATTATACTAATTAGCTTCTGCAAGCTTTGGAGTTTCTTTAGTTTCTTCTGAAATTTTTGCCATAAAATAAACTCCTCCCATAACCATCAAACTGCATATAATTGTTTTTAAACTTAATTGAGTTCCATTTATTAATACATCAAATATTATTGCAAAAACAGTATTTGTAGAGTTTAATCCCATTGCTTTTGTAGCCCCAATTTTATCAATTGATTGATAATAGAACAAATATGATGCTGTTCCTGCTAAAGCAACTCCTATAAGCCACCAAACTGAATTTGTTTTTAAAGCTTCCATACCTATTCCAATTCCCCCTATCATTGGAACTATTAAGACAGCATAAACAATACCTGATGTTAATTGTCTTATTTGAAGTGCAGATTCTGCTGAAACTTCATCATCCTTCATTCCAATTGCACATATAACAGATTCACTTCCCCATCCTACTGCACACACTATAGCCCATATAATTCCAATCATACTAACTTCAGATCCATCTGGTGAATATCCAATTAAAAATATTCCTATAATTGCAACAATTAATCCTGCCCATCCCTTTTTACCTATTTTCTCCTTTAATATTAAGTATGCTAAAACTCCTCCAATTGCAGGATATAATGATGTTATAATTGCTGTATAAGATGCTCCTATATATTTAATTGACATTACATATCCTGTCATACCAATTGGACCACCCATAATTGCTGCTAATGCAACTACCAATCCGCTCTTAGTTTTCATAGCTTTAACTAATGGTGATAATTTTCCTTTTATTGCAAGATATATAAATGTCCATATTGCAGAAAATACATCATGAAAACATGCTGCTATGATTGGTGCCACAAGTACCGCACCTTCAGATGAGAATGGACTCATAGCAAGTATTAATGCCACTAAAACAGTATCTATCCCCCAAGTTACTGCCGAACCTATTCCGGTAAACACACCAATCTTATAGTCATTTTTATTATTTTCCATTAAAAATCCCCCTTAATCATTCATTTATAGTTTATACATTAATATTTTTCCTATACCATATACGTTTATCAAGTTCATTTTCTGAACACCTTAATACTATCATTGTTCATTGTTCATTACAATATGTTCAGAAAAAATATTTAAAATTTTCATATATTTTTATAATTTTATAGAAATTTTATGTTCTTTTTACTTTTTTTGGTGTATAATTAAACTATCAATTGTTAGTTTAAAAATAATAAATAATTATAAGTAATATTATTGTTATTTTTTAAACTCTATATAATTTTTTCTAACATTAGTGTTTAAAATATATTATTAAAAAATATTAAAACAATACATATATTAAAATTACTATTCTCTAAGGAGTTTTTATGAATACTCGAGACAAAATTATTTATGAAGCATTAAACCTCTTTTCAACAAAGGGCTTTGATGCAATATCTGTAAGAGATATCGCTAAAGCAGTTGGTATCAAAGCAAGTTCTCTTTATAATCATTTTAAAAATAAGCAAGATATTTTAGATACTATAATAAGTAAATATTCAGCTTATATCTCTAATTTCTTTGATCACATGATATACAATTGTTGTATTAATGAAATTGTTATTAACAAGATTAAATATTTCTCAGAGGAGTATTTTTTTAAAGACTGTATAGAGATATTTATGTTTTATTTAAAAGATGAGTATGTTGTTAAATTTAGAAAGTTGCTTATAATAGAACAATTCAATAATTCCGAAATTGCAAATATATATAATAAAATATTTGTTGAAGATATTTTAAATTTTCATACCAAAATCTTTGAATTACTTATGAACGAAAATGTAGTTATTAAAAAAGACCCTTATATTTTAGCTCTTCAGTTTTATTCTCCAGCTTTTCTATTATTCTATAAGGATGATAATATAACTGATAAAGAATTAACTTCATTAAAAAATCACATTGCTGAATTTAAAGATACATATGTATTGAAAGGATGATAGTTTTGAACATTACCATTATTTATGACAATAAAAATAACGCATTCAATTGTGTACAACTTTTATTACACAATTTAAAGATCAATGTAGATTTGGAAGTAACTGAATTCTACTTATCGGGAAATCATGGTACTTTGAAGAAACTTTCTTATATTGAAAATTTTAATTCTCCCTCTCCCGATATGGATACCTTTAAAAAAATTATAACTTCATTAAAGAAATCAGATTTATTCATTATTGCTTCTCAAATTTCTAATTGTGACATTAGTATTGGAATGAAGAACTTTTTTTACAATCTATCGCAATATTTTATTGATGCTAAAATAAAATCACTGATACATAATAAGATTGGTATAGTAGTTTCAACAACAGCTGGTGCAGGATTATTTTATAATACAAATCTGCTCAAAAAAAATTTAAATCTTTTAGGCATGAATTACATATTTAAATTTCACGAAACCCTTTACGAAACAAACTGGAATGATATTAATCTTAAAACTAAAATGAAAATAAACAAAAATGCATTTAATATAACTTACAAAATTCTTAACTTATACAATAATCTTCACAGTGTAGGTTCACAATTTTTTAATAAAAAAATTTGTATGCCTAACATACATCTTGTTCACCCTGCCAAAAACAATATTATTGATGTTAGTTGCTTAGAAAAACAAGATCACTATCTTCATAAGCACATGTAATAATAAAAATCTCCACAAAAATAAGAGGTGCTTGTTTCACTCTAGCAAATTCAAAATCACATTTGAATACTATAAAGTGAAACAAACTACCTCTAATTGCTTCATTATCTATTGGGACTATTTATAAATTAAGAGTTCTTTTTAAATACTCTAAATCTTGCAATGAATCTATTTCAAATATATCATCTGATTCAATTTTTTCAATATAAACATTCATATTCTTTAGATTATCTACAGCAATACTATCCCAGTACAAATCTCTAAAATCGCCCTTATCTACTGCTTCTTCAACTTTCTTAGCAATAAGCTCTCCATCTTTTTCTGTCCAAAAAGATGCTCCAGACATTATATATTTAGGTTCATCACCTTCTTTTCCAATATCTACTCCAAATATTCTTCCATTATCATCATATTTTAAAATCCATTCACCAACTATATTTTCCTTGCAGGCAGAATAATATATTGACGTTGTTGGTTTGGCTTTTGGTAAAAAGTTTTTAGTAATATAATTATCTGCATCTATAACAAACGCATCATTAAGATATTGTCTTACAAGATACATAGTATATATATTGTTATATACATCAAATTTTTCATTAACTACTTTTATAAGATTATACTTTTTTACTATATCATCAAACTTTTCATGAAGATAACCAGTTAAAACTATAATTTCATTAATTCCGCACTCTCTTAAATTTAGTATTTGTCTTTCAAGTAAAGACATTCCATTAACTTCAATTAAAGACTTTGGAGTATTTTCTGTTAATGGTCTTAATCTTGTTCCCATTCCTGCTGCCATTAAAATTGCTCTCATAACACACCTCTAGTTCAGTTTACAGTTTACAGTTTACAGTTTACAGTTTACAGTTTACAGTTTACAGTTGGCATTATAAATCAAACTGTGCAAATTGTATACCGATATTTATAATTTATTCAAACATTCTTTTGCTCTATTGTATCTATCAATTCCATAAGTACCAAAATCATCGCCTTCAGCTTCTTTAATTAATGTCCAAACTGCCCATAGAAAATCCTGGCATATCTGATGGATTAATAATCTTCTTCTGGAATCTTTATCAGCTTCTTTTCCATTAAAGTATAACCTAAACATTAACTCAATGTCATCTTCTGAAAACTCATTTTCTAAAGAAAGTGCTGCTAAATCCCACATATCATCATTGATGCCACTGTATTCCCAGTCAATTAAATAAATCCTACCATGTGTATCCTTAACAAAATTTTCTGAAACCAAATCATTATGTGATGGTACAAACACTCTGTTACAAACCTTCAATTCCTCTTCTAGAGCCATAATTTTCTCTCTTACTTCTTCATAATCCTCAAAGAAATCTCCATGATCGTTTCTCAATATATTTTCATATTTTTCAAGTTCTCTAAACATACTAAATTCGTTATCCATATGGAAATCTGTACTTTCATGAAGATTTCTCAAAATAGTAGTAACTTGTTTTAAGTTTTCTTCTTTTTTAATACTCCTATGAGTTAATGTTTCTGCATTTTCAATAAATTTAGATATTTTAACTCCTGTCTCCAAGTTAAAGTATGGCACTTCAACATTATAACCTTTTTCAGATGCAATTGCCGAGTTAAACATTTCTGTATTTCTATTAATCATTTGCTCAGTCCCAACTCCTGCAACTCTTAAAATATACTTTTCACCTTTAACAGCTATTCTGTAATTTTTATTTGTCATTCCTCCCGCTGGAACTATTTCAGTGATATCCTCGTCTTTAACCTTCAATGATTCACGGATTATAGTTTTTATATTATTGATTTCATAGTTGAGCTCTCTTCTTCTTATAGTTGGATAAAGATAATTTTTAATCTTTTCGTATTCCTTTGGAGTATCTGCATCCCCCCATGCAAGATCATCTATTTTAACAAATCCAATATTATAATCTCTTGCAACATCTAATAGTACATATTCATAATTTAAATATGGATTTACATTCCCCTTAAATTCTTCAAGCATCATACTATACAGCTTGTATGAAATCTTAGTAAGTCCAATCATTTCTCCATCAATCCTGTTAAATTGGTGGATATCTTTAGACATCTTGTATAAATGATTATCTCTTATTTCAACAAAAGCTTCATCTCCAGAACCACTTTCATTAGTAAAAAGTATACAATCTCGACTTGGACTTTCAGCTAATTCCTTTATTGCTCTTTTTTCGAAAATCAAGTCATTTTCAATAAGTAAAAAATCATCATCAATGTATTCTTTAGCTAAAGATAAAGAATGCATAGTACCTGTCCACTTATAAGTATCACTTTTTACTAACTTTATGTTTTTACTACTTTTAAAGTATTCTTCAAAATATTGACTTTCATATCCTGTAACTATTACAGTTTTGGTTATTCCATTTTCTTTTAATATATTTAAAGTTCTATCAATCAACTTAAAATCTTCAATTTCAAGCATTCCAACAGGCTTTCCAAATTCCTCTGTTCTACCAGCTGCTAATATAACAGCTTGTTTTACTATTTTCTTTTCTTCTTCATGAAGCTTTAATCTAGTATTCTTTGCCGAAGTAATATTTTCTTCTAAATACTTCATACCTTTTTCAGTCACTTTATATAAAGTTCCCCTATTATTTGTTATTCTATCTATGTATGCAGCCTCTGTAAATTCCTTTAAAACAGCATTAACCTTACCAAGGGATATATTAGTTCTTTTGGCTAATTCTCTTTGATTTATATTAAAATTATCATTTAAAGTTTTTAATATTTTTATTCTATCCTCCAACATATGTACCTAGCTCCTCTTTTCAAATTATTTATATATCCAATAATCACTGTTCGAAATTTGAACTAAAATAATTATATTCCTAATCCCCTTTTATGTCAATAAAACAATTACAAATTAATGCAAAAATGCTGCTTAAATAACTATGAAAATTATTTAAACAGCATTATTACTTAAATTAATCTCTTAAATACAGTATGGTTTCAAATTTGTTTATATTACCATGAAGCTGCACCATCTTGTCCAAAAGTATATACTCTATCATCAATAAACATGCCTTGGTTAATTACCATTTGTCCATTTGGAGTAAAGTAATACCATTTTCCATTTAAATTCAACCAGCCCTTATGCATTACTCCATTTTTACCAAGATAGTAAACTTTATTATCCACATTAATCCAACCCATTCTCATTTCTCCTGTTGTTGGATCCAAATAGTAAGTCTTACCATCAGTGTTATCAACCTTCCAACCTGATGCTCTAAATCCTATATTATTTAAATAATAATTTTTACCACCAGTAGTTATCCAAGCATTTTTAACTTGTCTATTATGTTTGTCAAAATAAGCAGGTTTTCCATTTACAGTTCCCCACTCTTCATATTTACTTAAATCTACCCAAGTATCATTAAAATCATCATAAAATTGATCATCGTCTGTATTATTATTGTTGTTATTATTATTCCAATCAGAATTATCAACTCTATAGACTTCTAAAGTATATGTTTTAGTAGATGCTCCATCTTCTGATTTAACTTCTATTGTAATTTGAGTCTTTTGATTTCCTCTAAGACTTACAGATATTGCTGTATCAGAATAAGTCTGTCCATTAACAGTAATTGTAGAATTAGAATTCTTTGGAACAGGTGTTACCTTTATATTAGTTACATTTGTATCTACTCTAACTTTTGTTATATCAGCTGTAGGATCAAATGTATAGTCTCCTGTATTAAGAATTACATTCTTTAACGCAGCATCACTACTTTTATTATTATTAGTTAAAGTTACTGTATATGTCTTTGTCGTAGTTCCATCCTGTGCAGTTACAACTATTTTTACCTTTGTTGTTCCACTTGAATCCAAAGGCAACTCAGTTTCTTCTCCTGAAGGTAAAGTATATGATTGATCGCCACTATTGATTGTAGCAGTAATGGAAGCTATATTAGCATCTTGTGCTATTACTGTGAATTTTTCTGTAGTATCTTCCTTAGCAACAGTTACATTATAGTTATAATCAGTACTTGAAAAACCTGTAGTTCCATTACTATTAGTTAAACTATAACCTTTTACTTTTAAAGAATTCAAAACAGCATTATCTGATTTCTGTCCTTGATTTGGGTTAGTCTGATTTCCATAATTTTCAGGTAAATAGAAAACATAAGTATCTCCTATTGGCTCACTTGTATATATAGGCTCTCCATCAGTGTTAGTTTTGATAACCTTATTTCCACTTGAATCTGTTACATATGTAAATTCATCATAATATGCTTGTACAACCATTTTCTTAGCTGTACCAATTTTTACATTAAGGTCAGTATCTCTAACATAATTACCACTACCGTCAGTAGCTAATATTGGCTTGTTATTAACTGAGGCTGTTGCTTCTGTTAAATTATTGCTGTTAACATCATCTGCAAGCCAAACTTTTATATATTCATTTAAATTACTTCTTTTAGTTTTATCAAGAGATACCTTTACTGAATCTGAATTTGGTGATCCATAATATAAATCATAAGTACGTCTTGATGTATAAAATTTATCAATTAAATTTGTTGTTCCTGGCTGAGTTAAATACGGAGTTTTTGCCGTAGAACTAGAATTATCAGCAACATCAAAAGATAAATTCATGTCAAAATTACTTGTATTTATAGGATTAACCTTAAATAAATATCTTGCTAGAATAGTCTGTGTATCTGTTATTTCACCATTGCTAGCCGCATATACATCTAATTGTAACTCATTTGTTGTTGTACTAGCTTTAAAATCAATAAATTGTTTTCCATTTTTAAGTTCTGACTTTACTACCTGAGTCTTTCCAGTAGAGTCCGTATAATTATTGGTTAAAACATAACCCACAGTAGTTTTATCTCTCAATAAAGTTGGATCTAGAGATACCATTCCAGCCCTTTGATCAATATAAATTTCTCCTTTATAAGTCTTGAACGTAGCATTCTTATCCTGTAAAACATTAAATACCTTACCAACATATGCTTGCACATCTGTATTGTCATTATAATTAAGCTTTGTTATTCCAGCATCTTTTAAGCTATAATCATTGCTAGAATTCAAATTTTTATATCGAATTTCTATTGCATAAGCTTTTTGGATATCTTTGTTGGCTCCACTTCCAGAATCCAATTTAACTACTATTGACTCTGGCTGTCCTAATTTAGCCAAACTACCAGTAAGCTGCTGTCCATCAATATTATATTCTGTTCCAATTGTAGCTTTTTTACCATTTTTATATACCATTGCATTTTCTAAATTCATTGTATTTTCAAATGTCATAACATACTTTAATGCTGAAACAGAATCGGGTACATCAAAGGTATATCTAAGTGCCATACTTGAATCTGCTTTTGCATCTTGTACATATAAAAATGGAGTTGTATTATTTACTTTTTCACTTGCTGTACCAATAAAAGCATTTGTTATATTATCAAAAGAATTTTGAGAGCCAACATAAGCCTTAAAAGTCATAGGATTTATTTTGTTAACAACGAAGTCAGTTGCATGCTCTATTGTTATTGTTTGACTTGCATATTCTGTATCCTTATATGTTCCAACATTAGCTTCATCCACTCCACTAAGACTTTTACTTGCTGGTACAAAGTCAACATTTTGTGTTCTAAATGAAATTTTGTACTCTATCTTATTAACTCCTAAAGGTAAATTCTTTATAGTTTTACCTACACTTGGCACTGCTCCATTTACAATTTGATAATCAGAAATAGTTATTCCTATTTCATTCAATGTAGTAGTATCTGTAACAGGAGTACCATTGATAGAAACTATTTCAACATTTTGTTGAGTTATATCAGATGTTGATGTCTTTGTATCCTTTGCTAATTTTTGCAAAGCATCAATAGTAGTTCTTACATCTTTTACTGTTATATCGAAGCCTCCTACAACATTTTGAGTAGAATATATTGTCTCATTCAATGTAGTATCATTTCTTGGTGTTATCAGATTTTTATCTCCTGCAATACTTACTTGTATAGCTGACGCATCTGAAGCTGCCGCTTTAGCTTCATGACCACTAAATCCAACTGGCAAAAAGGATACTATACTTGTAAATACTATTAATAATGCTACAAACCTCTTTTTCATTTCACGCATGATTGTCATCCTCCTAAATTGATTCTAAACTTCAAACTTATCTTTTGTAATCGAACTTTTATAATATTTATATTATCATATTAATTTTTAATTATTAAATTAATATGTTATAATAATTGGATTTAAACTCACTTATGCATACTCAATTTGAATATACCCTACTTTAAATATCGAACCTTTAAGTTTCATCTTTAGATATATAAACACATCTTGTAAATTAATAACTTTATTTACAATTCCGTTCTTTAATTAAATTTACTTCTTTTTTATTATTATGTTGACCTAAAAATCAAAAACCTTCCATAATATAATACAATAGTCATACATTACGAAAGGTACTTTTGTTAACTTTACTATTAAATTTTCTTTTATGATTTTCCTTTAAAGGTATTCTTACATTTTGGACATGTAATCGAAATTTTTCCTTGTCCTCGTGGCACACGCAAACTTTGCTTACAATTCGTACATGTAAAATATTTATGAGTCTTTAAATCTTTTAATTTATTTAACTTTCGTCTAAGCGAATTTCTCATAGTATTTTTTATTTTTAAAAACTTATAATTTTCCATTTGACGTTTATAAATATTTCTTGAAAAAATCCTAAAAACGCATATAACAGTAGGAATATAAGCAACTATTACTACAAACCATAAAGCTTTAGGTAAAACATTTGATATTATTAACAATATGAAAGATAATACAATTAATGCTCCAGACAAACTGTCTCCACCATATCTTCCATACATTATTTTCTTAAACCATTCCATTTTTCCACCTCATTTTCATTGTGCATGTTGTAATTATAATTATAACTAATTTGTTCTTAAAATTATAGCATTATTATAAATATAGAATTGTAAATAAAACTCCCTTATCAATTGCATTTGCAACTACTTTTTAAAAAACTTTATATACATCTGTTTAAAATAAATGTTGGCAATGTTTAGAAACTTATTATTTAGAAATTTAGGTCACTAGAATA
Organism: Clostridium saccharoperbutylacetonicum N1-4(HMT); assembly: GCF_000340885.1. Lineage (NCBI taxonomy): Bacteria > Bacillati > Bacillota > Clostridia > Eubacteriales > Clostridiaceae > Clostridium > Clostridium saccharoperbutylacetonicum. The sequence goes on from NC_020291.1 coordinate 5,985,108, forward strand.
TATAAACAAATAGAATAGAAGGAAATGCTATCTCTTGATTTTTATCAATAATATATTGACAAAATAGAAATCACATTTCCTTCTATTAATAATATATATGTACTATTGAGGAATTATAATCTTAACACTAAACTAGAAATCCGATACATTTTTCTGGAGCAGGCATGTGAAATTGAGCTGATGAAGGTTCATAATGGGGGCTTGTTTCATTTCAGCTTGTCCAAAAGTGAATGTCCAAATTTTATATTTGGAAACATGAACTTTCTCCTTGGGGATTTTACATCTGGAACACGCTGAAATGACGACAAGCCCATATTTAGAACCTTCCAGCGAAAATTTCACTAGTCCTGTAGAAGACAAATGTATTGGATTTCGGTAATTGTTGCATAAGTCTAATTCTCGCTTTGGATATCTTTATTCTTTATAAGTTTCTATTTTTGATCCATTTTATATTTATACATTGTTTGCAATAACTTCTGCTATTGCTTCTGCTACTTTTTGTTGACTACTTGGATCCGCACATCTTATTGCTTCTTCTTTATTAGTTATAAATCCAACTTCAACTAATACTGCAGGCATATTTGCATTTCTACATACAAATAGATTTTGTTCTTGTCCGCCTCTATTGTTTAAATTCAGCTTACTAGCAATATTATTATTTATTAATGTAGCTATTTTTCTACTTTTATCTATTCTAGCACTATTTAATTTACCACCAAAACTAGTATCTTGAGGCTCATTACTATAAAGAGTCATTACTCCTTGTGCTGTCGCACCTGCTGAATTATGATGTATGCTTATAAAGAAATCTGCATTTACATTATTGGCTGTCGTTACTTTATGAGTAAGACTAGCTGTTAATGAGCCATACGAAGGCTTGCTACCAAGATCTCTAGTCATCAACACATTGTAGCCCTTAGCTTTAAGTTCTTTCTTTAATTTATCGGCAACTTGAATATTTAATTCTGTTTCACTATAAGTCACACCATCAATAGTACTTTCTGCACCATAATCTTTTCCATAATCATGTCCTGCATCTATTACTATTGTTTTTTTACCATTTGATGTATTATTATTTATTGGTGAATTTGTTCCAGAATTATCAACATCACCTTGAGATGAATTAGATCCTGAATTTCCTTTGTCATTTTGAGATGAATTAGATCCCGAACTAGTACTGTCATCATTCTTAACAGTAGAAGCATTTTGTCTCTTACCATCTGAACCAATCTTATATCCATCCTGTGTAGTGTTTGTAACCAATCTTCCAGTTGAAGGATTTAAATAATAAGTATCTCCATTAGATGTAACCCAACCAGTTGACATAGCACCACCATTTTCTAAATGATACCATGCATCACCAAGATTGATCCATCCTTTAGCCATAGCTCCATTATCATATAAATAATAGTAAGTTCCATTATCTAAAATCCAACCTGTTGCCATGCTTCCATCTTGATTGAAATAATACCAGATATTACTTTGTTGTATCCAGCCTGTTGCCATACTTCCATCTTGATTTAACATATAATTTTTATTGTCTATCTTCTTAATACCAGTTACCATACTTCCATCACCTTGAAGATAGTACCAATTATTATTATCTTTAAGCCAACCAGTCTTTATTTTGCTGCCAGCTTCAAAGAAATACCACTTATCACCGATTTTCTTCCAGCCTTTATATTCAGCCATAGCTCCAGAATCCTGTAGATAATACGAGTTTGAGCCATCAAATAAAATTCCAGTTGCCATAGTTCCTGAATCAGACAAGAAATACCATTCATCACCTATCTGCTTCCAGCCTTTAACCATAGCTCCTGAACTGTCACTATAGTACCATTTACTATTATATTTAAACCATCCAGTTTGCAATTTTCCTTCATCATTTAAATAATACCAATTGCTGTCTGGCTTAATCCATCCGATAGCTTTCGTATTATCAGATTTATAGTAATACCAATTTCCATCTTCATTTTTCCATCCAACTGTAGATGTTATGTTAGTTTTATCATCTATAATTGTAGTATCATTTTTAATTTGATTTTCTGGAATAACACTTGATACATTCTGTACATTTGGTTTACTTTCTGGTTTTCCTGGATTGGGAGTTCCATTTGATGATTGGTTATTATCTTTGCTATTATCAGTATTTGTTGAATCATCAATAGTATCCTTTGGATAATCTACTCCCGCAAAATCCATTAAATCTTTATATAATTTATTTACTTCTTCACCATATGTAGCACTTGGCGCCCATTTAGTACCTAAAGAATTTACTGTTGTTGCCCTACCTTTAACTGTTGCAAAATGTCTTGGATCAGGTGTATCACTTCTTGGATATCCATCCGCACCTGCATATAAAGCTAAATGATCCAAATGAGCTTGTACACCTTCATCCCAACTGGCAAACTTTTGATGAGCATTTGGATCAGTATCGCCTCCACCTTCAGGTTTTTTTAACCCACATGGATTATGATAACTCTCATCTATAACTCCACCAAATTTTCCAAATCCAGTTTCTTTTGCAGCTTGTACATATGCTATAGCTGGATTAACATCACCATGATCTGGCGCATACTTAAAATAAAGATCTGCTAAACCTACAAAAGTTTCTGTTGCTCCTTTAGATTCAGCCCATTCTTCTGCCTCTTTTGCAGTAACTTTTGTATCTGATATTATTTTAAAATCAGTAGTTGCTGCCTTTACACTCAATGTTGGAATAAAACTTAATACCATTGCAAACGCTAGAACAAATGTAATAAGTTTTCTTTTAATTTTCAAAACCGTCTGCACCTCCTTATATTTGATTTTAACAAAAAACCTTACTGCATTAAAGATGAAAATTAGAAAATAAGTGTTTTTTCGTATTAAATTATCGTAATATGTACAAAAATCGCTAAAAGAGAGCCTCTTAAGTGCTCTCTTTTAGCGATGTTTCCCTCTTCTGCAGCTATCAAGGCTACTTCTACAATCTTCAAGATTGTCCATCAAATTATCTACTAATTTATCTGTTAGACACATTTGGTTGCACATTATCTTTTCATTTACACTCATTAAATAGCAAATAAAATTTTGATTGGTATAAGCATATAAAAATAATAACACCAATATTAGCCTATTTAAAAGAGCTTCCTGGCTGCCTACTACCATTGTAGACAAGGTTAGATCGCTTACTGGATCATTACCACAATTTTCTCCTAAAGTATTGAATCCTGGATCGCTAAAATTACAGTTACTCATTTTCTACCTCTCCATGTATGAAAATGTTATATTATATTAATATGAGATATCTCTTATTTTGGTTACTTTCTTATTTCTTTCTAATAAATATTTTCACTGTAATTCCGCAACCTTTAAACTTTATATATTTCAATTATCATTGTTCAATGATCAATAATCAATGATCATTGACAATTGAATTTTGATTTCCTTTGTAATTCTTTATGTCTCGAATAATTCTTTTTGCAGCATATATTACTAAATTTATTTTTGATAAAATTATTCTTCGCTCTTTCCAACCGCTGATAAAACTAAGCCCTTATTATGCTCTAATGCCCAGTTAATCCCCCAGTCATTTTGGAATATTAAAAGATTTCTATCTTTAAGATCCTTAACCTTCTTAGTATCAGAAGTTAAGTTTAATGAATCCATGTCGATATTTTTATTTTCAATCCATCTAACGTATCTATAAGCCAATCTTTCCATCTTAACATCAACATTATATTCATTATTCAATCTGTATTCTAAAACTTCAAATTGAAGCACACCAACAACTCCAACTATTATTTCTTCCATACCAATATGGGTTTCCTTGAATACTTGAATTGCACCTTCTTGAGCAATTTGAGAAACACCTTTTACAAATTGTTTTCTCTTCATTGTATCTACTGGTCTTACTCTTGCAAAATGTTCTGGTGCGAAGGTTGGTATTCCTTCAAATTTAAATTTATTTGCTGGCATACATAATGTATCCCCAATTGAGAATATACCTGGATCAAACACACCAATTATATCTCCTGCATAAGCTTCTTCAACAATTTCTCTTTCTTCTGCTAAGAATTGTTGTGGTTGAGCAAGTTTTATTTTCTTGCCACCTTGCATATGCATAACTTCCATTCCTTTTTTAAATTCTCCAGAACAAATTCTCATAAAGGCAATTCTATCTCTATGTGCCTTATTCATATTTGCTTGAATCTTAAATACAAAGGCAGAGAACTCCTTATTCATAGGATCAATTTCTCCTATACTAGAGTTTCTTGGAAGTGGTGATGAAGTCATCTGCAAGAAGTGCTCTAAAAATGGCTCAACACCAAAGTTAGTTAATGCAGATCCAAAGAATACTGGTGTCAATTCACCTTCTCTTACCTTTTTAAGATCTAATTCATCTCCAGCTATGTCTAAAAGCTCAATATCCTCCATAAGTTTTTCATGAAGAGGTGCTCCAAGCAGGTCCTTAAAAATTTCATCATTAACATCGCCTTCTGTTGCTTCAACTTCAGTTTGCCCATGATTTCCACCATTAAAAGCTAAAACTCTCTTGTTTTGTCTTTCATAAACACCTTTAAATTCTTTACCAGATCCTATTGGCCAGTTTATTGGATAAGTTTTTATTCCAAGCTCATTTTCAATGTCATCAAGTAAAGTAAATGGATCTTGTGCTTCTCTATCCATCTTATTTATAAATGTGAATATTGGAATTCCTCTAAGAGCACAAACATGGAATAACTTTCTTGTTTGATCTTCTATACCTTTTGCAGCATCAATAACCATTACAGCACTATCAGCAGCCATAAGTGTTCTATATGTATCTTCTGAGAAGTCTTGATGCCCAGGAGTATCTAGTATATTAATGCAATATCCATCATAATTAAACTGCATTACAGAAGAAGTAACTGAAATACCTCTTTGTTTTTCAATTTCCATCCAGTCAGAAACTGCATGTTTTGAAGCCTTTCTTGCTTTAACAGACCCTGCAAGTCTTATAGCTCCTCCATAAAGTAATAATTTCTCTGTAAGTGTTGTTTTACCAGCATCAGGGTGAGAAATTATTGCAAAGGTTCTTCTTTTTTCAATTTCTTTTATATAATCAGCCAAAGCTAACCCTCCTATTACGTTCACAATATTATTTTATAACCTACTATATATTATAATTGACAATTATCAATATTCACTTGTCAATTATGTTAAAAAATTAATTACAATAACCAAATATTAACTTCCTCTATTTACATTGGAATGATCCTCCCATTGAATTTAACTAATGCTATATTAGTTTTTAAGTTACTTAATAATTTCCTTATCATTAACTAAATTATTATATCATATGAAATATTTTATGTATACTTCATATCTATCTTAATTTAGTACTGTTCCACATGTATACTTTGTTCAGGACTACCTACAAAATGAGGTCGTCAATTCAAAGCAGACACTTTCACGTAACATGCGGTATTCAATAGAACAAAAGTGGCTGCGCCACACTCTCTTTTAATCACATTTTTACACGCCATACCACTCTTAAGTGTTTATATAACTGGCTTAAAAAATCGCAATTTTTATACTTTACTAAACATTGAAAGAAGAAGGTTATTTCAAAATATACTTTGAAATAACCTTCTTCTTTAAAAGACTTAAATATTATGATGCAGATATTGTTATTTCTGTAGTTCCAACAACTCCAGAACCATCCGTTGCTGCTGCTTTAACAATTACTTTTCCTGCTCCTGTTCCTGTTAATTTACCAGTAGTACTTATAGTTGCACTTCCACCTTCACTTAATATTGACCATTTTACACTTTGAGTGGTTGCATCACCTGGTGAAACAATACAAGTCATTTGTAAACTTCCACCAACAGCTATGCTCTTTAAGCCACTAGCACCTGAAACTGCAATTGAAGTAACCTTGACTGTATCTGTATTGTTACCATTGTTATTATTGTTTGAGTTTGTGTTCTCTTCCCATTGTGCATATAAGGTCATATCTTTAGTAACATAAATCCTATCAGAATCTAAGTAACCTGTACCATTACCATTACTCTTAGTATTCCATTCAACAAAAGTATATCCACTCTTTGTAGGTATATATAAATACATTTGTGAATTTTCATCAACAGTTTTTGTTTTAAGTAATTCATCATCTTCATTATCAGCATCTGGATCTTTAAATTTAATTGTATATTGCTTTGGATGATATAAACCATCAGATGGAATATCCTTTGACATAGTTGAATTACTTGTAATCAATTGATTTGATGCATATGGCATTGTACTATTTCCATAATAATCAAAGGCCTTAATAGGAGTAATAGGATAACTTCCTATATAAACTCCATTATCATCAAAGTTGCATAATTGTCCATTTATCATAGAAGAACCTTTTTGCATTTCTCCTGATGATGAAAACAAGTGAATTTTTCCCTCTATTTGGATAAGCCCAGTCTGCATAGCACCACTCAAATCAGCATAATACCAATTATCACCATATGGAATCCAGCCAGTCTGCATTTTTCCCATAGAATCAAAGTAGTACCAACTTCCATTTATATACTTCCAACCTGTAGCAAAACTATATCCCATAGAATAATACCAAGCTCCGTCACTGCCACTAATCCATGCAGCTGAAGCACCTACAGGTACTAAAGTAACCAAAGCTAAACTTACCAAACTTGATGCAATTAATTTCTTTAAAATTTTATGCTTCATGTTAAGTTCCTCCTTATCTTATATAACCATTGGTCAAGTTATAAAGGTATAACTTGACCATTTTTTCTTTAGCATTTCATTGCATTAATTATTGGACAATAATAGTTGTAGTAGCAGTTACACTTGGATCACCATTTGATTTTACTGTAACTAAAACTGTTCCACTAGCAGTTCCATTAAATAGAGCTGCTTTAGTATCAGCACTAACAGTAACACTTACTTTTGACGGATCTGAAACTAACCATGTAACACTACCATCAGTTACTCCAGCTGGTAATACAGCTGCACTTAAAGTTAGTGATGAACCACTATTAATTGTAACACTTCCACCATTTACTGAAGCAGCACCATTAGTTATTGCAATACTCTTAGGTGCATTTATAGATATTGTTTTTGAATTAGTTAATGTCACTCCATTTGCTGTTGTTGCTGTTACTGTTACAGCAATTGCCCCATTATCCTTAGCAGTTATAGTTGCGGTCTTCTTATCAGCACTAGTTGTAATACTTGCTTTTGTTGTATCTGATACTGACCAAGTTATTGCTGATGGTGTAGTAGCAGTACTTGGTACTAAATTATAGGTCATATCTAAAGTATCACCAATTTTAGTAATTCCAGCTGCTCCAGTAACACTAGTTACAGTCAAACCTGTTGCATCCTGACCTGATATTGTAATAGGCATCGTAGCTGTCTTTCCTCCATTTGCAGTTGCAGTCACATTTATAGTTCCATTTTCAACTGCTGTAAGTGTAACGGTTGAATCACCATTATCAACAAAAGTTGCTTTTCCTGTTACATTTTCAACAGACCATTTAACAACATTACTAGTTGCTGCTGCATCAACGGTTGCTGACAAACTTAATGACCCTTGGTTTGTTGTTATTGCACTTATATCTGCACCATTCTTATCTTTTGGAAGCACAATTGTAACATTATTAGTTTTAGTTAGAGGATCCACTACAGTAATTTTTATTGGAGTAGAATTTAATCCCTTACCATCAGTTGAAATTGCTGTTACAGTAACTGTTCCTGTTTTATTACCTATCAATAATCCATTTACATTACTATCGAACGATGCACTTCCTGTATCGCCAACACCATTGCTTACCTGCCATTTTACTTGTTGATATTTAGCATCTCCACCAGTAACTGTTGCAGTCAACAATAAACCTTCGTTCACTCCGACTTTTCCTCCATTGGCTGGAGCATTAATTGCAATAGATTCTACCTCTTGAATTTGGTTATAGATTGATACTGTTGCACTACCAGTTTTTGTTTTACCATCAACATCTGCCACAGTTGCATATACTGTCACGGTTCCATTTTTAACTGCTTGAATTCTAACCGTATTTCCGCTTGTGCCAGCAGGATCTATAATTGCACTTCCTCCATCGCTTCCACCTACAATAGACCATGTTACAGCCGATGCAGTTGTAGTAGCATAAGTTGGAGTTATAGTTGCAATAAAATCAACAGTTCCATTATCATCACTTACATATGCATGAGTAGCTCCAGTTGCAGTAGCTACATTAATATTTGAAATTGGTATTTGCTTACCAGTTCCAGTTATAGTAACGCCTTGGGTATCACTAGCAGTTGAGCCATCAGTTGCAGCTGCCTTTACTGTAACTGTTCCATCTGATGTCGGAGTTAATAAACCTGTTGTTGGATTTATACTTGCACTTCCTGTACCATTTGTAACAGTCCATTTCACTGCAGCACCAGTTGTTATTACTTTAGAATTTTCTCCTGTTATTACTGCAATCATTTGTACTGGATTTGTTCCACTCGCTGCATTTGGACCTGTTATATCAATACTAGCAATCTTAACTATTTGTCCAGTTATTGTTACATCTTGAGTAGCAATCTTATTTCCATCTGCAGTCACAATTTGAACCGTAATTGATCCATTACCAATAGCACTTACAACTCCATTTCTGCTGATTGTTGCAACTTTAGCTATATCAGAAGCTGCTGTCACTTCAACTCCATCTTCATTTTTAGCTTTAATAATTGACCAAGTTACTTCTTTATTGCTTGCAGTAGCTGGTAATATATTAACGGCTAATTGAAGCGTTCCATCATTCTTAGATATTGCCATAGTATCTGTTGCATTAGCAGTACCTATATTTACACTATCAACTGGGATAACAGTAGTTTGTCCTGTTATTGTTACAGTCGCACTTCCAACAATTCCAGAACCATCTTTAGCTGTTGCTTTAACTGTAACTGTTCCATTTGAAATAGCTTTAATAGTGATATTATTTCCACTTATGCTGCTGACAGTCGCACTTCCTGTTCCATTTTGCACATCCCAAGTAACATCTTGAGTAGTTGCATCATTTGGCAATATGCTAGCGACAAGATCTAAAGTTCCACCATTTGATGTTATAACTGGTGTTCCTCCTGTCTTAGTAGTTACAAGAATCTTACCTACATTAACTACTACATCAGTAGCACTTACAGTAACATCCTTAGTTTCACTTACACCAGAGCCATCTGTAGCTGTTGCTTTAACAGTTACTGTTCCTGCTGTTACTCCTGTTAATACTCCAGTATTTTGATCAATTGTAGCTGAACCTGTTCCATTTGTCACAGTCCATTTTACAGCACTAGTGGCTGCATTACTTGGTGATACCTGTGCTGTCATTTGACTAGTCTTACCTACAGTAACATATGAACTTCCATTTATAGTAATTCCAGTTACATAAACGGTAGTATCATCATTCCACTGAGCATATAGAACTGTATCTCCTTTTATCTTTATATCATCATTACCATCATAATCTGTTCCTGAACCATCTTTTCTAGTATTCCATTCTTTAAATTTATAGCTTGTCTTAGTTGGCGCAAATAAATCAGCTTTTTTACCATATTTAACCATTTCAGTTTTAATAATTCCATCAGTTTTTGAGTCTTTATAAGTAAGTGTAAACTTTCTTCCTTCCTTAGCATCCTCATAATCTGCTTGTGTCTTATCCTGAACTACCTCATTATATTCTGACTTTGTTGGAGAGCTGACAGTTTTTGAACTGCTGTTTAAAACTTGAACAAGATTTCCAGCCGAGTCAAATTCTTTGTCAGGAGTTGGAGCTCTATATCCGGCTACTTGTCCATCACTTCCAATTGTATAAAACACTCCATTAATAATTGTATTACTAGTTTTCATAATACCTTTATCATCAAATATGTAAACTCTACCATCTATATTAATGACACCGGTTTGAATTGCTCCAGTCGAATCCGCATAATAATAATTTTTATTATATTTAATCCAACCAGTCTTTAAGGAACCATCGTCTTGAAGGAAATACCAAGAATCTCCTGCTTGAATCCATCCTTTTTGCATTCTTCCATAGCTGTCAAAATAATATAAACTTCCATCAATCTTTTTCCATCCTGTTACTTTCTTGCCATCTTGCATAAAATAATAATTACCTTGATAATCATTAACCCATGCAGCTGAAGCTACAGTTGGCGCTAAAGTAAACAGTGTTGTTGATATAATAGTTCCTACAACTATCTTATTTATCAATTCACGTTTCATTAAACTTCCCCCTATTAAATATTTTAAGTATGTAATTTTTTATTTATTCTCTCGTAAAACAAAAACATATTATAAATTATTATCGAAATATTTTAGTAGAACTATATAGTTATAGTACCATATTACACTAAAATAAGTACATATATAAACTTATATTGTCAATGTTCAGTGATCAAGTTTTAATAGTCAATTTTCGATGATAAATTTTGGGCAGCCCTTGAAACTTTATTAATTTTAAATAGCATATAAGAGTGTTTCAAATAAATGTTGTTGATATTGTAAATCTGATGATGCTATAAATGTAAATAAACATTACCAAAAATATAAATAGACTTTACCAACATTTATTTAAAACAGCATAACATGGAACATTTTTATTATTTATTATAACGGTTTATATATGTTGCAAAAATAATCCTTAATAACATAAAGATTTCCAAAGGATGCTAACATTCATTGACCCTTGAATATGTATTGAACATTTATAATTACAATATATATTATAAAATAAGTTTATAACTCTCTAGTAATCTTGATAATTTCCAAATACAAAAGACACTAAGAGTTGAATTCTTTTACTTCAGCTTATTTGCATTAATAAACTAAAGCAAGTGCAATTTTACTCTTAGTGCCTTATTAATTTTTACTCTTAGTGCCTTATTAATTTTTACTCTCAGTACCTTATTAATTTTCAAATCCCTTTACACGTAGCTATTTTAATAAATCGCCTTATTAACCTAGCTTAATGTTCCATCTGAATTAAATACATATTTTGTTCCATCGATATATCTTGTGCCAGTCACCATTATACCATTAACATTAAAGTAATAGGTATTTCCATTTACAGTAACCCATTCATTCTTCTTCATTTTTCCTGTACTATCATCTAAATAGCTCCATCCATCATTAGATGATGCCCAACCAGTTTGCATTACTCCATCGCTATTTGAGTAATACCAGCTTCCATCTGCTCTAAACCAGCCTGTTTGTAATTCCCCTGAAGGATCTTTGAAACAGTACCACTTATCTCCTAATTGAAGCCAGTTTGTTGCAGCTTGTCCATTATCTTTTAAGTAACACCATTTATCTTTATTCTTTTTCCAAGCTGAAGTTACCATTGAACCATCTGCATTAAAGTCATACCAATAATCGTCAATTTTTATCCAATCTTTAGCTCTCTTACCATCAGCTTTTAGATAGTAACTTTTTCCTCCAACATTAACCCAATCCATTTTTTTGACAGCACCATCTTCTCCAACGAAGTAATAGTCATCTCCATCTTGAATCCATTGATTGAATAATTCATAGCCCTTTTTCTTATCAAAATAAGCTCTGTTACCATCAACAATCTGCCAGCCTGTTTCCATTGCGCCATCTATTCTATTGAAGTAATAAGTTTTTCCATTAATCTTTTGAACACCTTTTAAACTTACGCCATCTTTATCATAATAATAAACATAGCCATCTCTTTTTCCCCAGCCTTCGCTATTATCGAATCTATCAAACACCTTGTCCCAAGCATTATCAACATCATCACTCTTGTCTTTAATAGCATTTGATAAATCATCTATTGAATCACTAATTTTATCAAGATTATTAGTTATACCGCTTACTGAATTTGAAATTTCATTATTAAAATCTGGTACCATTGCATAAGTTCCAGGTTTAATCATTGCAGCAGCTACAGTCGTATAAGTACTTGGTATAACTGTAGTTAAATAAGATACTATCATATTTTTTTCATATGCATCAACTGGAATATCATATAAATAAACTTTATTTGTTGATGAATTAGTAGTTAAAGATATTCCTAAAACATTTGTGCTGATTCCCATTGAACTTAAATCTATATTGTTAGTAACTCCTTTTAAATTAGTAACACCAGAAAAATCAATTACATTTAATGTATCTGCTTGAGTTGCAGCACTTGAACCATACTTCAACATTTTATATACAGGATTATTTATTGCATATACTTTGTTGTTGGTTGAATCCACAACATTTATATCAAGCCCATCACAAATTACATTCATACTAACTGCACTTAAATCAATTGTTTTCCCATAAGTAGAATTTCCTGATAAAGGAAGAGCAGGTATTAAATTCGCACTACTATAAGTAGCATTTTTACCAGTTCCATTTAAAGTATCAGACGGAAAAGTTGCTAACCCAAGAGGTCCTCCCACAGCAAAGCCTTGAGCCACTACATTTGTTCCACGCTTCACTGTATATTTGTATACAGGTACACTTTTTGCTGCTTCCTTAATAGATGTTGTTGTGACACCTGAAGCTAAACTAGTTTGGACAATTCCTACAGCTACTACTAATTGTGCACCCTTTGCCCTATACTCTGCTGTAGGTCCATATGCACTCAAATACTGGCCATAATTATAAACACTTGTCAAACCTGCTGAAATTGTACCAATATTAGCCTGTAAACTAGTTGCTATCGTTGAAGCTGCAGTATCACTTAAAGTGTATGATAAAGTTCCACATGGTTCAAATTGAGAAACAACATCTGTAGCTGGATTGAAGCCTGCTGAAGGATATTGTCCACTTAACTTTGTAACCAATTCTGCCTGAGCTACTGCTGCATATGCCGCCTCAGTACTTGAAGCCGAAGTTGCTACTGAAGTTGTATCTGCCTTTGCATTTATGTTTGAAATTCCAATTGGTGAAATCGTACTAAAGCTTGTAGTTATAAGTATCAACGCCACTATTTTACTAATTTTTCTAATCATATAAATCGCCTCCATAATATCTACATCTATTATACCATTTATACTGACCAGTTCAAATATTTTATTATCTATATGTTCTAAAAATTTTCTTCATTAAGATTTAATTACTATATTAAAGTGGTTGAATAAGGCAACTAACTAAATTATGAACTTTCTTAATTAGAACTTATATCTACAATAAAATATTTTCTTCTTCTAATAATTTTATAAACTCTTTTACCAAATATGGATCAAATTGCTCACCCGAACATTTTTTAAGCTCCTCAATAACATATTCTTTTTCATAAGTTTCTTTATAAATTCTTCTATGAGTCATAACATCATAGGAATCAACAATACTTATAATCCTTGATAATAACGGTATTTCTTCTCCCTTAAGTTTGTTAGGGTAGCCTGTACCATCATACCTTTCATGATGAGCCAATATTTTGTTTGCAATATGAGCTAATTCAGGGGTTGAAGAAGCTATTCTATATCCTATATCACAATGGGTTTTCATAATAACCCATTCTTCATCTGTAAGCTTTCCAGGCTTCATTAAAATATTCTCTGGTATACCTATTTTTCCTATATCATGCAAGGAAGAAAGAAGTTCTAACTCATCAAGTTTTTCTGTTGTTAATCCAAGCTTTTTGCCCAATTTCAAACTTAACCATTTAATCCTTATAGTATGTTCCTCTGTTTCGCTATCTTTTTCATGTAAGGTTTTCAAAAGTGACTGTATAGCTGCACTTCTTGCACTTTTATTTTCCATAAGCTTACTTCTGTACATTCTCTTTTCAGCCAAACTCATAACATTTTCTGTATTAGAATTTTCTTCATAGTATCCAGCATATCCCCACGCTATACTTATTTTAAAGTGAAACTCTGTTTCGTTATTACATTTTTCTTTTATTCTATCTATTAAATCAGTAACATAATAAGAATCTTTATTTCTAACTAATATTACAAATTCATCGCCTCCCCATCTAGAAATAACATCATCCTCAGCACAAATTTCTTTAAGTATTTTCCCCACAAGAACAAGTAACTTATCGCCCTCAAAGTGGCCTAAAGCATCATTAGTTAATTTTAATCCATTAAGATCTCCCATTAAAATAAAATAATTCTCAAACTTATTCTCATCTAATTCATCAAGTATTTTTTCTATATATGCTCTGTTGTTAAGCTTAGTAAGTTTATCACAATAACTTAAAAATCTTATTTCATCATTGGCACAATTAAGTTCTGAAAGCATTTTATTTGTTGCAGCTGCCAATTTGTAAACTTCATCTTTCCCCGAAATTTCAATATTTAAAGAGGTATCTTTAGACTTACCAACTTTCTCCATGAATTTTGTTAATTTTGACAGTCTCTTTAAAATATATTTATTAATAATTAAAACATCAATTATTAAAACAATAACAATCAAGCCTAAAAATTGGAGAATAAAACTCTTGAAAAAATAACCAATTTGATCATTATTATAACCGTTATCTATCAAACTGGCGCTAATTGAACTTTCCCCATTAATGTCTTTTATTATTTTAACGGCTTCAGAATATTTTTTATTATAAATAACCGTATTATTATCTATGTTTATAAACGAAACTTCATCATTTTGTTTATAATTTTCTTGTTGAAAATCACTTAATGTTAATTTAACACCAGCAATTTCTTCTATATAAGTTATTATATTTTTGTCAACTTCACGAGCCATAATTATAAAGCCATTGCTTTTTGCATGCTTATTAGAAGAGGTTACAGGTATTATTGCTACTATATAAGTTTTTTCTTTATAAGACAACAATCCATTCTTTCCTTCATCACCATTAAAATTAGTATTAACTCCCAAAAGCCTTTCAACGAGCTTTTTACTAAATTCTTTGGAAACTGAACTTTCTTTTGAATATACAATCTCTTTATTATTATTCACAAAAACAATGTTCTTTAAATTTAAATTTTCTATTGTCTCCTCCTGCAAATTTGAATTAACAAATTCTTGATTTGGTTCAGCTATAAACCTATAAGTGTCATCCCATTGTCCCCAATCAGTAATAAGCCGTTGCATATTATCTTCTTCTTTATTAATCAAATAATCTATTACTTCAAAATTCCTTTTTAATCTTCGTTCGTGTTCCTTGTCTATATATCCAAAATAGGAAAAATTAAATATTGAAATAGTTATTCCTATTATTGATAACATACTTAAAAAGCCAATTAATAATGTTTTATGTTTGATACTCATAAAATACATCTCCTCAACATTAAAGTATAGCTTCATACTTTCAGTTAATCATATGTTCAGTGTACTCATAAATAGCCATCATACTAGTTGTATATAATATACAACTTAGCTTGATGGCTATAATTTAATATATATTTTCCAATTAAAATGTTTAATTGCAATGTATAATTTTAATTAGAACTCATATATAGATATCCAATTTAATCATTCAACTTATAAATGTAATATATATGTATTATTGAGAAATTATAATCGTAACACTACACTAGAAATCAGATGCATTTTTCTGGAAGCAGGCATGTGAAATTGAGCTGATGATGGTTCTTAATGGGGCCTGTTTCATTTAAAGCTTGTCCAGATTTTACATCTGGAACACGCTGAAATGACGACAAGACGCCATTTAAAACCTTCCAGCGAAAATTTCACTAGTCCTGTGGAAGATAAATGTATCTGATTTCGGTAATTGTTGCATAAGTCTAATTCTCGCTTTGGATATCTATACTAATAAAATTTCATTATTTCACTTTGAATTTTTGTACCAATTCATTTAAGTGTATTGCTATTTTTGCTTGTTCAGTTGCAGCATGAGCCACTTGTTCCATAGCAGAAGAACTTCTTCCAATTTCAGCTTGTATGTTTTCACTACTTACTGATGACTTTTGAACATCCGCTGCTGTGCTTTGAAGAGCTTGATTAATTTGTTCAACTGTAGCTTCAACTTCTTGTGCCATTGAAACTAACTCTTCTGACATAGTGCTCACAAATTCACCATCATTGCTATATTTTTCTCCAACCTTAGCATAATCTTGTAACTGTTTGTCCACTTCAGTTGACATAAAATTAAGTATATCATTACTATTTTCAGATAGATTTTTAACAGCCTCATTAATTTTTCCTATTGTGTCTTGAATTGTAACAACAGTTTGTGAAGATTCCTCTGCAAGCTTTCTAATTTCTTCTGCAACAACTGCAAAACCTTTTCCAGATTCCCCTGCTCTTGCTGCTTCAATTGCTGCATTTAAAGCTAACAAATTAGTTTGTTCAGCTATATCTGCTATTGCACCTGCCATAACTTTAACTTCTTCAACAACCTTTGCATCTTGTATTGCTTTTGCAATGTTCTTTTCTTTTTGATCTCTAATTTGAGCTGTATTTCTTATTGCTATTTGGCTATCATTCTTTATACCTTCAGCTCTTTTCTTAATCTTTTCAGCATTAGTACTTCCTGCTTCAGCTTTACCAGCTAATCCTTCCATATTAGTATTTACTTCTTCTATAGAAGCTGCAATTTCCTCAGCTGTAGCACTTGTTTCAGTCATAGTTACATTTATATTTTTTGAAGACCTATCAACTTCTTCAAGTTTAGCTGTGACTTCTTCTATGTTTGCTGATAATTCTTGGCTTAATGCACTCATATTTGATGATTCATTAAGTATTATTGTAATAAGTTCTCTAATGTTCTTTTGGGCAATATTCAATTCCCTTCCAGTATTTCCAATTTCATCATTTTTAGCCATTTCACATTCTTCTGTAAAATCATATGCTGCTAATTGCTTTGCAAACGTCTGTAGGTTATTTAATCTTTTAATTATACTTTTATTCATATACATTGCTGCAATCACTGCTATAACAACACTTATAACGCACAGTCCTGTTGTTGTAATAATGTCGCTAGCTATTGTATCTCCATTAGCCAAACCATTTCTTATATCCGAAAGTTGTTTGAAATTTACAAATCCCGATATAAGTACCAAAACACTCATAATTACATATGTTATTATAAGTTTAGCCTTAAGAGATATATTTTTTTTATTTCCGTCCATCTTCATTCCCCCTGATTTCCTTATCCTGTAATATCATGTAATACAAACAAAAACGAGACTAATTATGTAAATTACCCACTCCTTTCTTATTGCATTTATAATACCATTTTCCCCTTATATATTCAATAAAGCTTAATGTTAAATTCTTAATCAAAAACAGCAACCACTTTAATTGATAATCTACACTCAAACTTTGTACTTATTTCATAAATAAATGACAGGTTATTTTATATATATCAAAACAACCTGTCATTTAATCATAAATTAAGCATTATTCAAATTTATCCATTGACCATCAAGGAAGAACATTCCTGTTTTCATAACTCCATTTGCGTCGAAATAATAGTTCTTGCCGCCTATATTTTTCCAGCCTCTTACCATCATTCCACTGTCATCCAAATAGTACCATATCTTTCCAGTATATAACCATCCTGTTCTCATGGAACCATCATCATTTAAGTAATACTTGTTCTTATCGTAAGTTACCCAACCCTTTTGCATTACTCCATGGTCATCCATATAATAGTATTTTCCTTTATAAAAATACCAACCAGTTTGTAGTTGTCCATAATTATTGAAGTAATACCATTTTCCATCATAAGTAGCCCAAGCATTAGTCCTCATTGAACCATCACCTTGAAGATAGTACCAATAACCTTTGTCATATTGCCAGCCTGTTATCATAATACCATCATCATTCAAATAGTACCAGTTTCCACTTTCAAAGATCCAGCCGGTTTTTCTATCTCCATTTATATCACAGAAATACCATTGATTATCATATTTTACCCAATCATTTTTAACTTGTATACCTGCCGCATTATAAAATCTCCATTCTCCAGCAACAAGTACCCACTGATTTTTACCTTCAATGTCGCCTCTGATTAAACTCAATTTATAGGTAGTAGTTGTTGTTCCATCTTCTGCAACAACTTGTACATCTACATTGTTTGCTCCTACCTCAAGCTTAATATAATCTGATTGTCCATTTGTATATTCTTTTCCATTAACTTTAATCTTTGCACTGTCATTTTGAGCAGAAAATAATATTCTAACTTTTTCAATATTTTTAGCTACCTTAACACTATAAAGATAAGTTTCTGGATCAAATTTTGGTGATAATGTCCCATCTGTTACAGAAAGAGTTGCTAGATTAACATTATCTTTAGAATATTTTCTTGTAACATTTACTACATAAGTCTGAGTATTTCCCTTAGTATCTGTAACTTTAACATTAATTGTATTTACACCTTCATCTAAACTAATATTAGGTGAAGTTGCTGCGCTTGGCACCTTTTTCCCATTTACTGTAATAGTTGCATTTGGATCTTCTGCTGTAGGAGTTACTCCAACCGAAGTAATACTATTTTCAACAGTTGCAGTATACTCAGTTATACCTTTATTAAAGGTTGGCGAAAGTGTTCCTGAAGTTAAAGTCAAACTTGTAAGACCTGTACTTCTAAATAATGGTGTACGAGTTACATTTACAATATATGTTCCTACATCTCCATCCTTAGTAGTAAGTACTATATCAACTTCATTATTACCTTCACTTAACTTTATATTTTGGCTCTTACTTCCACTAGCTACAGAAACCCCATTAACTTTAATAGTAGACGAATTGTCTACAGCTGTTGGGATAAATGAAACTGTAGTTTGATCTGTTGGAACTGTCACAATGTATTCATTAACATCTTTATCAAAAGCTGGAGTCAAAGCACCTGTTGAAGGTACCAATGCTTGTAACTTTGGCAGACCTTTCTTAGTAATTACCAAGGTATATTGCTTTGAAACATTTTGATTAGTTCTCTTTATTTTTATAATGTTATCTCCACCAACTAAATTTACAATGTTACTACTTGCACCATTAACAGTGAAGGTCATAGGAGTTCCTGAAATGTCTAGCAATTCAATTTTAGCTGTATTTATAGTAGCGTCTGCTTTCATAGAATAATTTCCATTTGCATCTATTTGACTATATGGAAAATTCTGAGGAGTTTGAGAATCCAAAGTAACTCTCAATGTATTAAAATCAAGAGATGAATCAGCTTCAAATCTCATTTTTATTGGATACGTCACTGAATTTCCTGCACTATCCTTGATTGTAACTGTAAGAATAAAATCACTATAATCCGTTATAGAACTAATTGTATAATTTTGCCCTCCACTAGCATTTCCAATTTGCCCAATCACCATATTAGTTGAGTTACTTGTAACACTTGTAATACTATAACCAGAAGTAGAAGTTAAAGTTAAGCCTTTTCCTATAGGAAGATATTCACAAATATATCCACCTAAAGAATCCTTATCTACAATTCTAGTAACATTCTCTGTCAAGTCACCAATATTTATAACTAACCCTGGTACTTGCGTAGTTTCTTGCGTTGCAGCATTAGCTTTATTCGTGTTTCCAATTTGTAAAACTGTAAAAAACACAGTAAATATTAACAAATAAGATATAATTTTTCTTAAACTAAATTTTTTAGTCCTCATCAATAGTCCTCCCCCATTTATTTGTCTTACTCACTTGCGATAATTAATTATAAAAATCGACAAAACTCATACCAATATAATACCATATTTATAGCTGCTTTACCAAGATTTTTTAGAACCAACAACTAAATGTTTACTCTATATTGCATGAGTACCAGCTTCCCCTAATATAGGCTTTTTTATAAAACAAACCACCCCTTCTACTAAATTTTACTTTGTAATCTTAAAAACTACATTATTACCTTACCTATACTATAATATACATATTTTTTTAATAATATTGGTGCCTTTTTTCAATTATAAATACTCAAGAATTAATTACCAATTTTCATTAAAGATCAACTCTCGAGCATTTATAATCGCCTAATCAAATTTAACAGATCCTAATTGCAGCATAGCTGCTCTTTTTATAATTGATTCTAATTGCAGCATAGCTGCTCTTTTTATATGTGCATATTTTTTTAATAATATTGGTGCCTTTTTTCAATTATAAATGCTCAAGAATTAATTACCAATTTTCATTGAAAATCAACTCTCGAGCATTTATAATCACCTAATCAAATTTAACAGATCCATCCTGGTTAAAATCATAGGTATAACCATCAATTGTTTTTGTTTGATTATTCATAGTTCCATCTTCATTAAAATAATAGTATTTTCCATTCTGCGCTAGCCATCCACTATTTGCAATGCTTTCAATTCTATGTCTCATATTTCCAACAAAATTCAAGTAATACCAATCACCAGTATACTTAAACCATTCTCCTGACTTCATACTTCCATCATAATTAAAGTAATACCATTCCCCATCTATTTTAGTCCAGCCTATTTCCATTTCTCCACTTGAATTCAAATAGTACCACTTATATTTATATGGAATCCAGCCTGTTTCCATGGCTCCATCATTATTTAAACAATACCATTTCCCATTTTTAATTATCCACCCTGTTTCCATGCTTCCATCTTCATTTAGGAAATACCACTTTCCTTCATCTTGAAGCCAGCCTGTTCTCATTGCTCCATCAGCGCCTAAATAATACCACTTATCTTCAAATAGTACCCAGCCTGTCTCCATCATTCCAAATTTATTTAAATAATATGATTTTCCATTGTCCTTTATCCAGCCTGTCTGCATATTTCCTGCCCCAGAAAAATGAAAGTATCTCTTATATTTATTATCATAAAACCATGTACTCTTTAATGGATCACCTTTGGAATCATTATATCTCCATCTTCCATTTACTATTAACCATTGATTTGGCTTTAATACTGCATTAATAGCTCCTTGAACATCAGGTGTAACAGGTATTCCCAAATAAATGTTTAAGGTATAAATTCCTACTCTTCCTGTCTCCTTATCAGTAACAGTGATAGTTAATGTGTACTTACCCATATCATGCAATCTTAATCTTGTAATATTAGATGCTTTTAATTCTGTTTTATTAACAGTTACTGTATAATTTTCGTCTTCTGTAACTGCATTAAGTTCAACCATTTCAGTGCCTTCATCCAATTCCAAATTATAAAAATTAATACTATTATCAAAACCAATGGTTTCATCATCTACTCTTATATCTTTTAGATAAACAGCGTCTTTCCCACCTCTATATACAAAAACAGTATATTTAGAAACAGCTTGTGTATTAGCATCTTCTACTTCTATCTCAACTTTATTTTTACCCTTCTTTAAATTTACCCATTTTTTATAACTATCATCTTTAGTTACAATTTCTCCGTCAATTTTAACTGTATTTTCAGGTTCATCTGGTTTTACTTTAATAGATACAACATCTATATCCTTGCCAACATCAACAATATATGAGTGCACATCTTGATCAAATTTTAATTTAGAACCTTCACTTAAAGTAATATTCCTTAAAAACGGTTGCCTCTCGCTAGCATAAACTCCAGTATTAACCAAATCAAGACTGCTTGGACTTATAAAAGAAAGTCCACAAAAAAATGCCCCTATAATTACACTTCTAAATATCCTGTCCATTCTCCCCCCCCTTTGCACATGTAGATTTAATTATTAATTAAACTAAAGTACTTTTATTGGTTATCTGATTTTTATTTCTAAATATATTAATAGTAAAAAACCACATAAAATTTCATTTTATTCTTTATACTAATGTTAACACCTTAGCGCATGACTGTAAACTTACTAAGCCTTTAATTTTCCTTTAATTTTCCTTAATTTTTTATTAATTTTTTTTGAACAAAAAGGGATGTACCAAACAGAAAATCAATTTCTGTTTGAGTAACATCCCAAATTTAACCTCTTCAATTGTCATCTCTCAATTGTCAATTCTTAATTAGTGATAAATTATCTAATCCATGCTCCTGATGCACCTAATTTGTATCCATCAACAGTAGTGTTAGCTGCCATTGCTCCTGATGCATTTAAGAAGTACCAATTTCCATCAGTATCTAAGAACCAACCAGTTTTCATTGCTCCTGATGGTTGTAAGTAATACCAAGTTCCATTGTCATTTAACCAACCAGTTTTCATTGCTCCTGAACCTTGTAAGAAGTACCAAGTACCATTATCATTGTACCAGCCAGTAGCCATGATTCCATCAGCTTTGATCATGTACCAAACTCCACCATCGTTAACCCATTGTCCTTTAGTTTGAGTACCATCAGCCTTGTAGTATGTCCAACCTGCATCAGTTTTAACCCATCCTTTATTTGTTGGAGTTTCAACTGGAGTTTCAGGTGTTGTATCTTTTGCTCCAATTACTGAGTAAACTGCATCTTTTTCATTCCAAGTTACGATATTGTCTGCATCGTAAACTGACATTTCATTTAATGCACCATCTACTTTGTATAATTTATCCCAAGCAGCATCATTATCCCATTTGTAGATATATCCACCTGATAATCTGTAAATATTTCCATTTACATCTGTATCAACTGCTAAATCTCCATTAGTGTTAACTTCTGCAGTTTCATCTGCTTTATCAGCCGCATCTACATAGTTATATCCATGTGTTGAACTTAAAGTCATTGTTTGAGTTTGTACTGAATCTGAATCTTCACTGTAAGCAACTACTTTTCCATTAGCAACAGTGTATTTTCCTAATAAGCTTGCACTTGCATCTACACCAGCATCATCTGATACTACATATGTAGAAACTGATTTAGCATATTTTGCTCCATCAATATCATCAGAAGCTTGTGCTTTTGAGATCTTTTGGATAACAGTGAAACTTACTTCTCCAGCTGTTGCTGTATTAAATGCAGTTGTTGTTCCAGAAAGAGCTAATCCATTAATTTTGCTTACTGAAATTCCTGCAGTAGTTTTAATAGTAACTTTTGCAGTTCTATAGATATAGTTAGCATCTTGCCCTATTACATTTTCAGTTCCCACTGAAGCCCATACACCATTAGTTGCAGTTCCCGCACCATTGTATTTGTCATGAGTATTTGATACTGTAACAGTTTTGTCAGCAGCACCAGATGCAGTTGTTGTAACTTTGATTGATCCTAAATTGTAGTCAGCATCAATGTAATTTCCACTAGCATCTGTATAAACATTTAATCTAGCAGCAGAATCATTTGTTGCATTAAGACTTGCATATGTAGTCCCATACCATAAATCTGTAAATTTATTTCCTGGAAGAGCTTGACCATCTGTTCCGTCTAAGTTTTTCATTGTTGCTGCCTCAGTAACATTGTATCTTCCATCTGTATCTTTTTTGATATTCTTTCTTAAAGCAGAAGAAGTATCATCTTGTGCATTAGACTCAACATTTTCATCTGTTACTTTACCATCAGATAAATCCACAAAATAATCACCATTTCCAACATTTAAATACTTAGAACCATACGCACTAACTGTTGATCCTGTGTCAATGTCTGCTAAATTATTATACTTTCCATCTGCTAAATAATATGTAGCATCATCCTTATCATTGATTTCTGCATCAACAAAGAATTTCCCATCCTTATATGCTACTGCATTATATACAGTTCCTTCTTGTGAATCAATTTTCTTGTAATCAGCAGCATTTGCTGGAGCCATTGAAATAATAGCTGCAGCAGCTACTAATACTGAAGTTACTTTACTCATTCTTTTTATCATTTGTATATTCCTCCCGAAATTTAATCTTTTGTTTTTATTTAGCAACTTTACAAATATAATTATATCAACCCAATTCGACATTGTCCACATAATTATATACGTTTTTTTCAATTTTATGCCTATTTTTTTAATAAAATTATTGTTATTGCATGAATTTTTTATAGTACTTGGAAATTAATATTTAGAAATGAATAAAGTAACATATGAAGTTATATATATTCTAATAGTCAAATATCAGTAATCAATTAAAGATATCCAAAGCAAGAATTAGACTTATGCAACAATTACCGAAATCCGATACATTTATCTTCCGCAGGACTAGTGAAATTTTCGCTGGAAGGTTCTAAATGGCGTCTTGTCGTCATTACAGCGTGCTCCAGATGTAAAATCCCCAAGGAGAAAGTTCATGTTTCCAAATATAAAATTTGGACATTCACTTTTAAACAAGCTGTAAATGAGACAAGCCCCAATTAAGAACCTTCATCAGCTCAATTTCACATGCCTGCTTCCAGAAAAATGTATCGGATTTCTAGTTTAGTATTATAATTATAATTTCTCAATTATTCATGCTTATTACATTTATAAGTAAAACTCTTAAATTGGATATCTATAATGTAGAAAGTTGACCAATGCTTAATTTTCAATTGTAATGTAATTGCAAAACTCAAAGCGTAATAATAATTTATTAATTAATAGCAAAATCCCTCCAGGATTTCCTGAAGGGATATATGTATTCTTAATCAGAGCTTATATAAATATAAAAGCTTTAGCCAACCCATACACCATTGGCATCTAATTTATAGCCTCCAATTGATGTATTTTTCTGCATTGCTCCTGATGCATCGAAATAATACCACTTTCCATTATCATTAAACCAGCCAGTTTTCATAAGGCCTGAAACTGTGTCTAAATAGTACCATTGTCCATTTACCTGCTTCCAACCAGTGACCATGATCCCATTCTCATCTAAATAGTACCAAGTTTGATCACTGCCAAACCATCCTTTGAATTTCGATCCATCAGCATTGATATAACTCCAAGTTCCATTGTTTGAAACCCAACCAGCCTTTGTTTCATTAGTAGTTGTGTTTTTATCAGTATTAGTAGTTTTATCTGTCTTATCCTCTGATTCAACTTTTTTGCTTATTACTGAATAAATTTCATCACTTGAATTCCAAACAATTAAATTATCCTGATCATAAACAGATAAATCATTATATTCTTCATCAGTATCATAAACCTTGTCAAAATTTCCATCACTATCAAATTTTGATACAGCATCATCTGATAGTGCCCATAAATTACCCTTTACATCAACATCTACTGAATTATCTCCGTCTTGAACTGTTATATTATCATTATCTCCTAATTCAACATAATAAAGAGAGCTTTTATTTTTTAATTCAATAATTGAAGCTTCAAGGTCATTTCCATTTAGTTTATAATTAATTAATTTACCATCTGAAACAGTAAAGGCTTTTTGATCCTCACTTAATAAATCTATTTTCTTACCATTTTTATCGCAAACAATATAGTCAGTTACGGTTCTTGCATATTTAATTCCATTAATCCCTTTAGAATATTGATTTTTTGATATAACCTGAATAACCTGGAAAGTTACACTGGTTTTATCTGACGATTGAGTAAATGCTGTAGTTTCTGTACCTAAAGTTAATCCACCTATTCCTGTTACTGCTATACCATTAGTAGTTTTAATTGTAATTGTTGCTAATCTATAAATATTACTAGAGTCTTGTCCAATAACTGTAGCATTAGCTACTGCTCCTCTTACATTATTATCTGCATCATTAGTATTTTCTACATTAGCAGTTTTTCCACCATCTAATTGAACTTTTATTTTTCCTAAATTGTAATCAGCATCAATATACTTCCCAGATTTATCTGTATAAACATTAAAACTAGTTGCTCCACCATTAATATTAGTATCTGCTGATTTTGTTTTATATTGTGCGGCATACCAGCCTTCAGCAAATTTAGCTTTTGGTAGTTCAGTTACTTCTTTAATATCCTTTGCATCAGTATCATCATATCTTCCATCATTATCGTATTTAATACTACTTCTTAAATTAACCCCTACACTATCTAAATCTTTATTTTTAATCTCATCATCAGAAACTTTACCATTTGATAAATCTAAGAAATATTCTCCATCCTTAACTTCCGCATATTTAGTTCCATACACTTCAACTTTATCTTCTGAATCAAGGTTGTCTAATTCTTTATATTTTCCATCGCTAAAGAAATAAGCCCCTTCATCTTTTTTATTAGGCTTACCACCTATGTAGAATTCTCCATCTTTATAAGCTATGGCATTATAAATATCTCCCTCTTGAGATTTTATTTCTTTAGTTGCTGCATTAGCACTAACCGGCACTATAGAAACCACTGTTGCTACAGCTGCTAATAAAGATATTGTTTTATTAATATTTTTCAACATATTTTCCCTCCTAATTACTATCCCTCATTTTAATAGTCTAAATTATATCCATATTATAGCATAGTATTACAAGGTAGTAATTATCAATTGTCAGTTTATATAATCGTGTCATCATTTATTTCAGCATATCATTTTTCTTCAAAACCTTCAAATACTATAAATTAAGGGCAACCAAATCAAAATTAATTAGAGCATCAAAAGCACATATGAGTCAATAACATTATACCAACTCATATGTGCCTATTTTTATTGTATTTTATTAATTAACTTCTTATATATTTATAAATTTTCTATTGAAAATTATCTAATCCAAGCTCCATTTTTTCCTAATACATATCCATTAACAACTGTATCAGCTAGCATCGCCCCTGATGAATTACAGTAATACCATGTTCCGTTATCATTAATCCATCCTGTTTTCATCGCACCCATAGCACCATTTGATATTGGGTTTAAATAATACCAGGTTCCACCAATATTCTGCCATCCGGTTTTCATTGCTCCCATATTACCGTCTGATACTGGATTTAAATAATACCACAAGCCTCCTACATATTGCCATCCAGTTTGCATTACTCCAGCTCCATTAGTATAATACCAACCATTTCCATCTTGGAACCAACCTATAGTTTTAGTCCCATCAGCTTTATTATACGACCAAGTTCCATCTGTAGCCTTTACCCAGCCTTTAGTTACATTCGGAGTAGGAGTTGGATTATCATCTTGTTTCTTACCACCTATTACTGAATAAACCTCATCATGTTGGCTCCAAGTAATCATATTGTTATTATCATAAACTGATAATGAATCAAATGCACCATCTACCTTATAAATCTTTGTCCAATCATCAGTACCATCAAATTTCTTAATGTATCCACTATCTAAGATATAAATATTTCCTTCTATATCAGTATCAATTGCTGCTTTATTAATATCAGTGCTATATTCTGCTTTAATATCTGCCTTTTTTTCAACATCTGTATAATAATAGCCATTCTTTCCTTTTAATGTAGCTGCTTGAATTTTTAAATTTGGATCAGAACCCTTTGTATTATTGATATTAAATAACACTAGTTTTTCACCTATTACTCTCGCTTCAGTCCCTGATACTTTTGCTAAAGCTAAATAATTAGATTCATTTGATAATACTGACCCATTGTCATTACTTATAATATAATTGCTTACAGATTTTGCATATTTTGCATCTTTAATAGTATCTGAATTTTGCGCTTTAGATATTTTTTGAATTGTATCCAATATTACAGTATGGTTACTAGCATCAACTGCAAATATTTTACCATTTATTTTTACTGATGAAGGTAGCGTTATACCATTAGCAGGTGTTAACGTAATTTTAACTTGGGTATATCTATAAATATTATCTTTATCTTGTCCCAATTCTTTAGTAGCTGAATTTACAATTTTAGCATCTACTGTTGCAATTGTAGTAGATCCAGATTTTAATATTTTTTTATCCACTGTATTTTCTACTGTAACTTCTCCTGACACTCCTGATCCTGTGGTTTCAACTTTAATTTTTCCCAAATTATAATCTGCATCAATATAATTACCTTTAGCATCAGTATATATTGTTGGTTTATCTCCAGCATTATCTAGATTAGTTGCTATCGTATAGAATTTAGTAGCATACCAATTTTCACTAAATTTATTTCCTGCAATTTTTATAAAGTCTGTTGGCAAATTAGAATTACTATTATATCTATTAACCTCTTTAATCTTTTTTCTTAAAGACGATTCAGCATCGTCCAAATCATTTTTTCTCATGGAATCCTTTGTTACTTTACCTGTATCTAAATCTACATAATAATCGCCATTTTCTACTTCAGCATATTTAGTTCCATATATTGTATAATCCGAACCCGAATCAATATCATTTAAATTAGTATATTTTCCATTAACATAATAATAAGTCCCTTCATTGTCTTTAATTTTTCCATTTACCAAATCTTTCCCATCTTTATATGCTATAGCGTTGTAAACAGTTCCTACTTCAGTATCAACCTTTTTAATATCTGCAGCATATGCTGGTACCATTGAAACAACAGCTGCCGTCGCTAATAGTAGTGATGTGATTTTATTTGTTCTTCTAATCATAATTTTCTTTCCTCCAAAAATCTGTATTATATATTTTATTTACTACAATCTCGAATAAGCTTATTCATTGTTTTTTATTTTTCTATATATAATACAATCGACATAAAAAAAGTGTTGCAAAAAATTCATAACATACATCCTGTAATCTCTTATCAGTTATAGTTCATCTTAATATTTGGCCATTTGCTATGTGATGACTAATTTTCAACGGTAATTATCAATATGAAATTTTTGCTTGGTTTTGTTACTTCAAACTTATTAAGTTATTAATTTAGAATTGAAAGTTTTGTGGATTTAGTAATTGTTTTCATAAAGAAAAAATAGTAATATTTTATAGTTTCTAAATCATATAAATAATGCTATAATAAAACGTATACATGTTAAAATTTAGGGGGTATTTCTATGAATAAAAAGATAAAGAAAATAATTGTATTCACTTTAATATGTGCTGCTTTTTCTACTTTCATGTCATCAACCATAAATATGGGAAATCAGTGTGCTTATGCATACTCTAATGATGAAATTTCAAACTTGGGGCTAACAACATCTACCGGAATTATAATACCAATTTATAACAGTGTCTCTAACAAAGAAAAAAATAGAGTAAAAAAATATGATAAGATTCCAATAGTAATTTATTCAAAGCTTGCTTCAAATCAAGATAATATTAAATTAGGCACAATTGAAGCAGATGCAAAAGATATACGTGTTTTTGTTGGCACAGAAAAAATTAAGCTTGCCGATATTAACAGCGTAATAAAATTTGAAAAAGGTGAAAAGAAATCAATTTACATAAGATTATATGATTCAAAAAATGATTTTGATAGTTCCTTTAATACAGAATATCAACTTAATGTAGAAAGAGAAGTTGGCGAAGATAATGATACAGATGAGGATACTGTTACATTAAAAGATTACGATGATGTTTACTTAACTCAATTATCACTATCTTCTGATGATAAACAAATTGATCTTAATTTCAATAAAGAGCAGGCAATTTATAATGTAACTGTTGATCAAGATATAAAATACCTTAGAATTAAAGCTGTTCCTGAACAAGATAATTATAGACTAACAATTAATGATAAAGATGTAGATACTAAGGGCAGTAACAAAAATGTCCGAACTGAAGCCTTAGATGAAGATAAAACTCTTATCAAAATCAGAATTGTAAGTACAGATCATAAAAGAAGAGACTATTACTTAAATGTAACAAAAAATACAAGCAAGACTTCAACTACTGATACTACTTCTAGCAATACTATTAACCCGCCGGAAAATAATATTTCTCAATATGCTTTAACAAATGGAGTTTGGCAATTTAAAAAGACAGATGGAACTATAGCAACTGGTTGGACAAACATAGGCAATCAATTATATTACTTTGATGAAACAGGCGCAATGAAAACTGGCTGGTTAAAAGATGCTTCTGGTAAGTGGTACTACTTAAATGCAGGTGGAGATATGGCTAAGAATACAACTGTAGATGGATATAAAATTGGAACTGATGGGGTATACGTAGGAAAATAAGCAATGGTCAATTATCAATAATCAGTTTTCAATTAATAGATATCAATTGTTATAATTAGTTTTGAATTTTTTAAGCACTAGACGATTATTCATGTCTAGTGCTTTTGGTTATTTTTTACAAGGGTCAGTCCCCAATTAACTCTTCAGGTCCAAATAATAAAATATTTTTATTATTATTCGAATAGTCTTTTACAGAATCAGTAAATCCGCTTTTTGAAAAAAAGCTATAAAATTTCTTTTGAAACTTTTCAAATACATTTATTTCACTTTTTTTTATTAATGAGTTTACAACATCCATATCTAATTTTTCATTTCTCCATTTGCATTCTCCAAATAATATCATTGTATCATCAATAGCAACTATATCTATTTCCTCTTGTTTTTTAGTTTTAGGGTTATTGCCCCACCATCTTCCTATATTGGTATATATAAACGGTAAATCTCCATTTCTGTTTTGATAATTCATAAAATCTATACACACCTTTTCAAATATCTCACCCAAATATTTTGGAATTTGTGGTTCTATTTTTTTTTCATACAAAAAGTCTCCCATGTGCTGTTCTATAAGTGATTTATTAGAAAAAATGAAATTATAATAAAATTTAAATAGATTGTCATTAAGCTTATAAATGCTTTTTCTTGAATTTTCTTTCTCCATAATAGGTGTCTCTTTTGATACAATATGCAAATCAATTAATGATGACAAATATTTAGAGCATTTATCTTTAGGCTCCCCAATTTTAGTTGATATCTCATTTATCTTTGTATAACCATTTGCAATTGCTTCTATTATTGAATTATATACAGCCGGTTCTCTCAATTCCTGCTTTAGTAAATTTTTAGGTTCTTCATATAAATAACTTGACTTATCTAACAATTCTTGTTTTATATTATCCTCTATAGTATTCTTTTCATTAAATTTCTCTAAATATTGAGGAATTCCTCCGATTATTCCATAAGTCATAACTCTTTCATTAAAAGAATACTTTGGAAAAAACTTCGAACTATTATAAAAATCAAAAGGCTCAATCAGCATCTGTGCAGTTCTTCTTCCAAATAATGGGCTTTTGTAGCTTAATACTTCCTTTTCCATAAAGCTCATGGAAGAGCCACACACTACAATAAATAATTTTGTTTTCTTTAAGTAGTGGTCTATTAAATTTTGTAATAAGGATGGCAATGTATTATTAGATTGAACTAAATACGGAAACTCATCAACAACTAATATCAGCTGCTTATCTTCGCTTTCTTTGGCTAAAAACATAAACGCTTTTTCCCAAGATTCAAAAGTACTGATATAATCCGTCATTTTAAAATACTCCAGAATTTGTTTTGAAAAATTTCTAAGAGATAGGCTGCTATTATATTCCTCTGCAACAAAAAATATTGCTGGCTTATTATTGCAAAATTCACTTAATAAAGTTGTCTTTCCTACTCTTCTACGCCCATACATAACAATAAACTGAAATTCTTCCTTTGAATATAGTTTATTTAAAGCATTAATCTCATATTCTCTTCCTATAAACATAAATTTTTCACCTCTATTCAATAAATAATTCATAGCTTACACTAATTTCATTAAAAATAGTTAACTTTAAAGTAAATAAATTTAAAGTTAACTATTTATATTATATCCTAAATGTTAATTATTTAAAACAATTTACTGCAAAAAGTTAATCTTAAACAGAGGATTTAGATTACTAGACTTATACCTTAATAACTAAAATAAAGTTTATCTTTATTCTGCACAACAACAATAGATTAAGAAAAGTACCTTCAGTAGAAATTTCGAAGGTACTTTTCCAATTTTATACAAGGGTCAGTCCCCTACACATACACAATAAATATTTCTTTATTTCTCACATATATTGTCTCATGTATAAACTTTTTATTTTTATTGAAATTGTAAACAATCAAATAACCTTTATCCATTGAATGAATACTCAAATAATCACATAATTGATTAACTCCAGCTTTATGATATTCCTCTCCATGCCATATTTTTAATTCTGTTATATATTTATGGTTATTATAAGTAACAACTACATCTAATCTTTTCTCCCTAGATATCTGAACTTCTTTAAAATCAAAACCTATCCCATTTATAATTGGTTTTATAAATGCTAAAAACAATAACCTTCCATGATATTCAATGAATTTTTCGTCCTTATTGCTATATTGCTCTTTCATAAATTTTTGATAATTTAAAAGTACTTTTTCAAAATCCAAGCCATTATCCAATGTTAAAAAGTTCTCTCTAAAATTATAGTTTGATATATTTTCGCTTTCACGTGCTTTTATAGACGTTAAATGATTATATATATATTGTTCAAAAATCCTATTATGAATTTTACATATATTATTTTCTTGTTTTATGAATCCATATAATTCTCCAAGAGAAATCAAGCTGTCACTTGGAACATAAACTATTTCTTCACCTGATAATACTATTTTTTCAATAAATTTTTTAAAATCTTCATTATTTTCTAGATTCTTTATTAGAGAATCAAACAAAGTATTCTTTTCATATAAGAGCAATTTCACTGCTTTATCAATATTATCTTCTATCCAGTTATTTTTGAAGTTTTGCTCCATTAATAAACTTAATTTACTAACCAAAAAAGGATATCCACTAGTATAATAATATATTTTTTCAGCTATAGCCTTCGTATCCATTTTCACATTTTCTTCGATAGAGTAATCCTTAAGCATAGTTTCTATTTCCATGGAATTAAAGGTCATATCAACATTAAAATCTACAGCAATATTCCATGGACTATTATATTTCCTTTCTTCATCAGGTCTAATTCTTAACTTTAGATTTTTCACATCATGTACTCCAGCTAAAATTACAGAATGAAAAGTATAATCCATATCATCATTAGATAAGATATACTTGTTTCTAAGCATTCCCAAAAAACTTAAAAAGAGCTGATTATTGCTGGCTTTATCAACTTCATCTATAATCAATAATACTGGTTTTTCAGTACTCTGTATAAATTTCGTTATAACACTGGATAACATCTGCAAGTTTTTAATTTCTACTTTTAGATTTCTAAGTTCATTTGATTTTTCTTCATCTATAAATCTTAAGGCATCTATAATTAAAATAAAAAACGTGCTGCTAAAAACTTCCTCATCTTCAAAAACACTATCTCCAATACCTTCAAAACTTGTTCTAATAATTAGATATTTTTCTTTAAATACCTTTGCTATTTGAGATAGTAAAGTAGTTTTTCCATATTGTCTAGGCCTATTTATAATAAAGTAATCTCCTTTATCTATAAGACTTTCGATCTTCTTAAGCTTATTATCCATATTAACCATGTAATGTTTTTTACTAATACAAGGACCTGCTATATTAAATCTTTTTCCCAAGCCTGCTCTCCCTCCTTTTCAAAGCAATTGTACATTTTCACTTCCAATTTTAGCCAGAAGTCAGTCCCCACTTACAATTCTAACTCTCTTTCCCTTAAAAACAATTGCAAGCTTCCATATATTTTTTACACCTCTATCTTGAAGTTCAGCTTCATATTTATTTTTTCCAATCTGATCTAAGGCTTCCTTAACCCCTTCATCTATAGTTTTAGACGCTGTATCTTTTATTCTTTTAAACTCTATTATAATTCCAAGTTTCGAAATATCCCTTGGAATAAGCATTACATCGTACCTTCCATAGCCACTTTCCTTGTTTGATTTAACTTCATATTTGTCTGCAAGAGATACAATCATTCCAAGAACAAAAGCATGATATACCTTTTCAGGTTCTTTCCCTGATACGTCGAAGTAACTCATATTTTTCATTACAAAGTCAGTAAATATTTCTTCAAAAACTTCAAGATCTTTTGTGATTAATGCTTTTAGCATGATATTATATTTTTGATTATTTAGGGTTTCTTTAAACCATTTTTCAATTAAATTTTCATAAAATATATGAACTTCTTCATTTGGAACCTTTAGTTCACAATTTAATCTGCCTCTAACAAGTTCTGTTTTTACAGCTTTTAAATACCCACTCATAAGTAAAAAACTCCAGATATTCTCATTTGAATCTTCAACTTCTGACATCACTATAGTATCATCAATTACTTTACTAATTGACTTCCCTTCTATAAGATCTTCAAGTTCAAGTTTTAGGCTATTATCTCCTTTAAGAAGTAGTTTCTTAATCAAATCATTGCTACTGCTATTAATCCAATAAGGCATAAACCCTTCTCGTTTATTTTTTAAATAATTCAAAACAGACCAAGGATTATATATAACTTCTCCTCCGAATATGTATCCATCATACCATTCTCTAATCCCTTCTAGTTCATTAGCAGAATCAAAATACTTTACAAGTTCTTGTATTTCCTCTTCAGTAAATCCAAATTTATCATTAAAACTATATCTTAAAAGCGTATTTACTTCTAAATTATTAAGTCCTGAAAAAATACTTTCTTTTGCTACTCTAAGTATTCCTGTAATCAAAGATTTTTCAACATATGGATTATCCTTCAAAGCTGAAGTTAATAAGTTTCTTATAAGTGCAATCATTTCTTCGTAGTAACCATGTATGTAACCTTCTTGAATTGGCACGTCATATTCGTCTATGAATAGCATTACTTTCTTTCCATAATGTTTATTCATATATCTCATAAGATTGCTTATCCCCTCTGCCAAAAGTCCTTGGGATGGATTTCTTGAAATTATATCTCTAAACTCTTCTTTATCAAACTCTGATAATTTAGAGCTCTCCAAGAGATATTCATGCTCATTATATAGACTAGACAATAATACCTTAATTCCATCCTCAAAGTTTTCATAAGACAAATGTTTCTGATTTTTAAAGGTAACAAAAACAACAGGGTACTCTCCTTGAAGTTTCATTATTTCTTTTTCATTTTCTATTTTCAATCCATTAAATAAAGATTTTGTTTCTTCTTTAGTTCTTATATCAAAAAAGTATCTTAACATACTCAAATTTAGCGTTTTTCCAAATCTTCTTGGTCTTGGAGTTAAGATAATTTTTGCTCCATTTTCTATAAATTCTTTTATTAATAAGCTCTTATCCACAAAATAATTGTTTTTTTCTATTAATTCTTTAAAATCTGAGGTCCCTATTTGTATAGTTTTTTTCATTGTATAATCCGCCTCTCTATTGATTTATCACAATCAATCCCCAACTTTTACCAAGTGACAGTCCCTACACTTCACGATACAATCTTTCCTATAAAATGAAATTCCATATTTTATTATATTTTCATATCCTTCTTGATTAAGCTCTTCTTCATATTTTTTCTCTTCAATCTGTTCTAAAGCTTTATCACTCATTTTAAATATATCCTTAGGATTATCACAAACCTTAAGTTCTATTATAACTGCTGGATCAAATATTGATGGTGACTTTATAAAAATATCGCTTCTGCCATCTCCAGACTCTCTATTTGATTTTACAATATATTCATGCATATTAGCTAAAACTCCTACTACAAAGCCATGGTAGAAATTTTCATAAGCATCATTAAAACTTATAGTTTCCCTTAATAGCTTATTTAATTCCTTTTGAAAGGTATCCCTGTCTTTTTCAAATATTGCAGAATACAAAATACTCAAATCTTTTACTTTTATTTTATCATGAAACCATTTTAAGATTTTTGTTCTAAATATATACTTTACTTCCTCATTAGGTATTTCTAATTCCACATATTTTTGATTTGTTTCACTGATTCTTTCATTTACTTTTTTAAAATAACCAGTGAAAAACATAAAATTCCATAAATTATCCATACTATCGTAAATTTCATCATAAGTTATATCTTCATGAACTGGTTTCTCAATTGTTTTTCCTTCAATTAATAATTCTATTTCATTTTTAGTTACATTATCAGCTCTTTCAATTAAGCTTCTGACTATACTGTTTGAACTTGTATTTGCCCAATATGATGAAGGAAATACATTTGGATTCTTATATAAATCTTTAACAAACTTCACAACACTCCAAGGATTATATACCTGTGCCTGACCAAAAATATATCCATTGTACCAATTTCTAGTAAGTTCTTCTTTCTCACTAAGTCCATAATCCATAAGCATATTACTCACTTCAGCTTGGGTAAATCCAAAATATTCATCATAATAATCATTTAAAATTGAGATAATATCTAAATTATTTAAACCTGTAAAAATACTTTCTCGTGAAATACGCAAGCAACCTGTAATAACTGCAAATTCTAAAGATGAATTTGTTTTTAAGGCGGATTCAAAAAGTGACCTTATAAAAGCTATCATTCTATCGTAGAAGCCTTCAAAAAATGCATTTTCAAGAGGTACATCATATTCATCTATAAGAATTATCACTTTCTTTCCATGATACTTTTCTAAGCAGTCAGATAAGAATTTTAGTGCAGTTACATAAAGTCCTTCATCTCCATCTTTTCTGGCTATGCTTCTATATTCTTCTCTTTCCTCATTTAATTTATCACTTTCTAAAATATAATCATGACGTCTAAATTCATTTACTATTTCATCTTTAATACACTTAAGAGCCAAGTCAAAAGTAGGTTGTTTAGACGATTTTAATGATAAATTAATTACTGGATATTGCCCCATATGTGAAGTATATTGTTCCCCAGTTTTCATTATATTCAAATTTTCAAAAAGGTAAGAGTTATCTTCACTACTGTTTTCAAAGAAATATTGAAGCATACTCATGTTTAGAGTTTTTCCAAATCTTCTTGGTCTTGTGAATAAGTTGACATCTGCTTTATTATCAAGTAAATCTTTTATTAATAAGGTTTTATCTACTAAATAGTAACCTCTAGTTATTAACTTTTCAAAATTATCTATTCCTATTGGTAGTGGTTTAAAATTCATTATATCACTCCCTGTTTAATATTCAGCTTCTTCTCTTATATTATAGCCTACATTATGTTTGCTTAAAACAAAAAAACAGCTAAGATTTATTATTTAAATTCATCTTATCTGTTATCAATTGTCAATGATCAATTGCCTGTAAACTTTTCCTATTTTTATACAAAGAACTTACTCCTCTATTTGATTTTAAATATTGTCTTGATAGCAATTCCTCCAACATAAATTAAGGCATAAATGCTTGCTAATGAACAATAAAAAATACTGCTTATCTTCCACAACATTTTATTTATAGGTACTTCTTCTAATATATTCTTTAATAATATTCCACCTATGATAAGCAAAAGAATATTTGTCATAAAAAATATTCGTGGTCCAGATGCAAAAATAGTTGGTGAAAAGCCTAAAATATATCCACAGGCTAAGGCTGCTAAGTAAAAAATTATACACAGATATCTCTCATTTTTGTTCTTTATACACATGAACATGAGGATAACTATACTAAAAATAATAACAGAACTTATAACAGCTGGTACTATATCAAGCATTGGATTAAAAAATATTTTATCAAGGATAGTTTGTATATCATAGGGATACTCATAACTAGTGGTGCTTAAGACCATTTTGTTAATTGGTGCTAAGCTGCCTATAAAATACATAGACGGAATAAATGCTGAAATTCTAACTGACCATTTACTATTTCTATTAAATACTATAATAAATAAAAGCAAACTAATTACAAGCATTAAAATAGTAGTTTCTCTAACAAGATGAGAATGAGTCCAACATACACCTTGATATACTTTTTGAAATAAAGATAAACTATCAAACCCAGGGTACCAAGTTTTAGTTTCCGAAATGTTACGCAATTCATTACCTGGCGATAGCGTGTAAATTATCAAATTAATTAAAACCAGCAAATTTTCTGCAACTAGCCCTAAATAAAACTTTTTATCACGTTTATATAAATACAATACTGTCATTATTCCAAAACAAATTAATACAGCAGCTGTCTGCTCCATATAGGAAGCATATAATACTGATAACATTGCAATAATACAATGCTTTTTAGATATATCTTTATTGTATATTTTATAAATAAATGGTGACATTGCTATAAGGCAAAAAAACGTCGGCCATAAATAATAAAAACTACCAGTAAACCATGAACAAGCTCTTGTTGTAACAGATATTGGTATCATAAAGAATGATAAGCAAACAAAAACATCAATAATATTACTATGCTTCTCAAAACTATCTTTTGATATAGATAACTTTATAATATTTGAAATAAACACAACAAACATTACTGCTATTATTGTATTTAAAATACGCCAAATGAATAAAGGTAACAAAGAAAAAATGCCTATAAAAAATTCACTAGCTATTCTTCCTCCCCAAGTTTCATAACGCATAATTACAAAAGAAATAATACTTTTACTTTTAGAGACTGTTTCTATAAAATATGTATCATCTCCTGGATATAAGGTAATAAAACATTGGGCAATAAAAAACACTATTGCAAAAGCAATAAAAATATACCTTTTTTTATTGACCCTCTCATTAAAATACATTAGCTCACTCCTAATTAAATATTCATCAATTTACATTGCTTAATATTTTCATAATTCTTATAATAAAAAACTTATACCTGCAATTATTAACGTTCTATAGTCCATAACAAATTCTGATTTCCTTTAGAAATCTTTAAGTGTTAAACAATCATTTTTGCATATATATTCCAATTATAAATATTCAATTCGCAATTATCAGTTAACAGCGAAATCCATTCAGGATTTCTTGAATTGAAATGTACACTCTTAATTAGAACTCATATAAAATAAATTATCACTATTTTTTATTATACCAAATTATTTCATTTAGTGTAGGTCTATTTAATAAACATCGATTAAAATATCCATTTCAATTAATTTGTGGTTATCCTCTAGTTAAATGGTAATTACCACTTCAGTAGTACTTTTTCCAGTTCACAATCAAACTCACGTGGCTAAAAGTTTATAAAAGACACTTTCTTTTTCAGATTGCATCTAAGCTATCACATTACTTATTAAATTTAGACCTGGCACGACATCCCTTCATCTACTAATTTTTCAAATTCATTATTACTTTATTTACTTTTAATTCCTCATTAATAGATAGTTTCACATTTTTAAATCCATATTCAGACACTACTTTGTTCATCAATTGCAATTTTCCGTAAAATTCCTTATATAGTAAGATATTTCTATCAATATAGCTTTTCTAACCAAATATGTAATAATTCACTTTTCTGATGTTAATATTTGTGCTATTCTTAGTAATTATAAGGTTAATAATCTTATAATTAAATTCATTATATCAAATATAACTGAATCGTTAATTATTATAAATTTATGTGAATTCAATACAAATGCAGCTTTCCCAAAACAACCCAGAAAATCTAACCAGTCAAAACGTAGAGAAAATAATTAAATTCTTTTTAGATATAAATTACTAAGAACTTACTAAAAATTCTCTCTTCTTGTGTATCATATTTTATAGCAAGCCTTAATGATCAGACTTAGTGAATTTATAAAATTAACATCTGATGAATGAATACTTCATTTTCTATTTATTTTAGAAATTTATTAATAAAATAATAGCTGGCATTGGCTAACTTATTATACTGGGAGGAAAAATTATGATTCAGAATGAAAAAAGTTTAGATGGATTGAGAGGACTAGCAGCTTTTATTGTTATAATTCATCATTATTTAGTTGGTTTTTATCCTTCAACATATACCGGAAATATCAACAGCATTAGAACCAGTAGTGGCTTTGATGCACTTATTTCAAGAACACCATTCAATTTATTTTTTAATGGAAATGCTTCAGTATGCATGTTTTTTATTTTAAGTGGATATGTTCTTAGTTGCAAGTTTTTCAAATATAAAGAAAAAAATATAGTGATTTCAAGTGCAATCAGGAGATATTTAAGATTAATGATACCTGTATTATCTTCAATAGTGTTGGTATTTATACTTATGAAATTCAAGTTATTTTATAATATTCAAGCGTCTACTATAACTGGCTCAGATTGGTGGTTAGGAAGTTTCTATAATTTTGAACCTAATACATTTGAAATGCTTAAACAAGGATTATATAGAGTGTTCTTTTTTAGTGAAACATCCTATAATG
This sequence comes from Clostridium saccharoperbutylacetonicum N1-4(HMT), assembly GCF_000340885.1. NCBI lineage: Bacteria > Bacillati > Bacillota > Clostridia > Eubacteriales > Clostridiaceae > Clostridium > Clostridium saccharoperbutylacetonicum. The sequence goes on from NC_020291.1 coordinate 6,024,859, forward strand.
CAGTGCTTTGGACTATGCACTATGAGTTATTTGGTTCCTTTATTGTTTTTGGATTTCTTTTTATTTTTGGAAAAATAAAAACCAGAGTAATCACATACATAGTTATAATATTTTTATTATTCAATACTTATTATTTAGCGTTTATTTTAGGAATGTTTTTAAGTGATATACATAGTGTTAATTGCAAATTAATAAATAAAATAAACTTTAGATTTCCGAAGATATTTTTTCTAATTACGGGACTATACTTATGCTCATATCCTTCTGGAGTAGATGTAACTGGAAGCATATATAATTATATAAAAATATCAAAATTTAATGATGTCGTAATGTTATATCATATAATAGGTTCTTTCTTTATTATGATCACACTTTTAAATTCATATAAATTAAAAAACTTTTTCTCAAATAAAATATTTTTATTTTTAGGAAAAATATCATTTTCAATGTATTTAATACATCTTATAGTATTATGTTCATTTTCTAGTTTCATTTTTTTAAATCTTATTAATTATTTTAGATATTACCAAACCTTTTTTATTATGTTGATATTATCCATACCATTAATAATACTAATATCACATTGTTTTTATAAATATATTGATTCAAATTCAATAAAATTATCTAAAATATTATATAAGAAATATTTAGAACATAATACAAAAAACTTTTTCTAATAATTTGCATATTATAGACAAAAGCATTTTATTATAATAAAATGCTTCATTCGATAACTTTTAATTTTTCAATTTAAATTACATTGTGTGATAAAAATGATGCACGAAAATATGTGACTAATAGATTTCTAATTGAATTTAATAGTGTAATTGATTTAATTAGAAAAATTGATAAAGCTATAGATTTTAATTTTATTTACAGATTTATACTCTGAACTTGACGAACTAAACATTTATGCGCCAGTACTAATTAACTCTATTATGATTCAGTAGCTATTCAGAATTCCATCAATAATGCAAAAAATATGAGAAATTGAATTAAACATTCAAGATCAACTTCGTGTAAAGACTACCAAATAATTATTTAAATATAAAATTATACCCAACATAGAATTTAAACTTTTATGTTGGGCTTATTTTATAACTTAAATTACGCTACCGCTACACATCAATCCTTTGACTGTTGACACTTAAATTTATTCATTCTTGTTGTTGTTTTTCATCAAAATTAATTCTTTGTGCTTCAATTACTAAAGGTCTTTTCATAATTCTAGTATTCATACTCATAATATATTCCCCAACTAATCCAATGAAGAAAAGTTGTATTGATCCAAAGAAAAATACTCCAATAAGTATTGGAGCCACGCCTAACGGAAAATCATTCCAATAAATTATTTTTAATATTAAATATATTACAGAAATTATTATACTTAATGCAGATAATACAAATCCTGCAATTGTAGCAAGTCTAAGGCCTATCTTAGTGTATGATGTAAAACTAAGCATGGCAGCATCATATAATTTGTAAAAATTATTACTAGTTTTACCAGATCTTCGTTTTTCTTGTTCATATGCAATATCTTTTCTTTCAAAACCCAATTCAGCAACAATTCCTCTTAAAAATGGTGAAGGATCTCCAAGATTTCTTAAGACATCAATAAAGCTTTTATCATATAATCCAAATCCTGTAAAATGTTCTATCTGTTCAACACTTGACATTTTTTTTATCATTGTGTAATAACATGATCTCAAAAAATACATAATTTTATTTTCTTTACTTTTAGTTTTTATACCACAAACTATTTTGTATCCACCTTCCCATTCTTTAATAAACTTAGGAATCATACTAATAGGATCTTGAAAATCAGCACACAATAAAATAGTGCATTCACCTGTTGTTTGACATAGCCCATAATATGGTGAATTAAACTGACCGAAATTTTTCGCATTAAATATTGCCTTTATGTTTTTGTTTTTTTGACATAAATTAAGTAATGATTCTCTTGTTTTATCCTTAGAATAATTATCTATAAATATAATTTCATATTCGTAGTTTTCTAATTTATTTTTAAATAAATTAATGATTTCCTGACTTAAAGGAATTACATTTTCCTCTTCATTATATGTAGGAATTAATATACTTATTTTTTTCATTTAACTATCCCCTAACCAATAGATTCTAATAACATTTTGATCCCTTCTTCAAAATTAATCTCACACGACCATCCTAAATTTTGTTTTAATTTATCTACAACTGGCTCAAAGCTTATAAAACCTTCGCTATTATAAGATATTGCACCAAATTTCAGTTCACTTTTAGATTTACTGATTCTTTTCATATCTTTTATAAAGTCTTTAAGCTTCCTGCTATCACCACTTGCAATATTATATATACCCTCCACACAAGATTTATTAGCAAGCAAATACATTGCTCTTGCTAAATCTTCTACATGTATAAAGTCCCAACTTTGTATACACTTAGTTAATTCTATACTTTCATCTCTTTTCATCTTATCTAAAACTGACATAACTAATGTTCCTTGATAATCATAAATACCATATACGCTAAATATTCTTGTCCAAATAAATTTTATATTGTTTTCGTTAGCAATTTTTTTAAGTGCTCGATAAGTTTTTAATTTAGCTTTACCATATTCAGTAACTGGTCTAGCAGGATAGTTTTCATCAATCTTTCCAATACATTTACCATATTCAGCTTGAGATCCAGCTCCAATAAATGTATTGCATCCTAATTTTTTAGCAATTTTTAAGGCATTTATTGCACAAATGTAATTTTTATTTTGTAAAATAGCATTATCACGATATGGTACCCTTACACCATCCCATGCCAAATGATAAAATATATCTATTTTTATTGTTTCAATTTTTTCTGTAAGTCTTCCAATATTTTCTATATCAATTTCTACAACTGTTAAAAGATTGCTTTTTGGTAATCTATCTAAATTTTTTGAATTAGGTCTAACTACAGCTATCACAATCCAGTTATTTTTAATATATTCCTTAATTATATGTATTCCTATAAAACTTGTAGCACCAGTTACCACCACATTTTTCATAATTAATTATACCTCTTTCTATTTCTCCAAGTTAAGAACATTAGAACTAATATTATTAATATTAGTTCTAATGTTCTTAAATATTACAAATTTTGATTAATCTATTAAACAAATCTCTATCTAATAATGGATCTTGATCATGAATAGGTTTTCCCATAGCAAGCTTGGGAGACACATAAGTAGTATCAGTTAAACTTAACTCTATAAAACAAGGTTTATCATCTATTAATATATCTTCACATTCTGATATTTGCTTTACAGACTTTATATTTATATATCTTAATCCATAAGCATTGGAAATTTTATCAAAGTCAGGAATTGTATACCCACCATCTTTTTTAGTTTGAACAAAATTAGATTCAAAATACATTTCTTGAAAATGACGAATCATTCCTAATGATTTGTTATTAAGTAATATAATCTTGACCGGAATCTTTTCTCTAACTATAAATTGAAGTTCTTGGATATTCATTTGTAATCCACCATCTCCATTAAAACAAATCACATTTTTTCTACTACCATAATATGCACCTATGGCAGATGGTAGTGAATATCCCATTGCACCATGTCCCCCTGAAAAAAGCATCTTTTGATTGCTCCTTATATTAAAAGATTGTGCAACCCATACCTGATTTTGTCCAACATCTGTTGTTATAATCGAATCCTCCGGAACCTTATAAGAAAGTTCTTCTATAATATCAGTTTCATATTGTGAATCTATTCCTTTGAGTTCTTCTCTTATTTCCTTGCATACATTTAACCATTTTTCATATCTATCTTTCAATTCAAATTTTTCTGTATTTAATATTGGAAATATTTTTTTCAAATCTACAACAAAGTCTATTTCATCTGCTTTAATTTTATTTGTAAGTTCTCCACTATCAATATCTAATCTTATAATTTTTGCATTTTCTCCAAACATCTTCAAATTACTTCCAGTTTGTCTACAATCAATTCTAGATCCAATACTTATAATTAAATCACTATTAGATATAATAAAATTTGCACATCTATCCCCATAAGCACCAACAAATCCAAAACCATTTTCAACATTATTAGGTAACACATCTCTTCCAATCATACTTGTGACAACAGGAATACCTATTAAATTGACAAAATCTCTAAAATCATTTCTAACATTTGCAATATTAATTCCATTTCCCGCCAAAATAACTGGTCTTCTAGAAAAATTTATCATTTGCAACATAGTATTCGTCATATAATTATAATAATCACTAATTTCCTTAGGATTTTGTGCTTCATAATGTTTTAAATCGTCAGGAATAATATCTGCTCTTAAAATATTCATAGGAATATCTATAAGTACTGGCCCTGGCCTCCCACTTATACATATATCAAATGCTTTCTCAAATTCATACTTAACATTATTCTCATCATCAATTTTCACTGCATATTTAGTAATTGATTTTACAATACTTATAATATCCGTTTCTTGAAATCCTTTTTGTCTAACATGTAACTCTCCTTTTGATTCATAAGTATTCACCTGACCAGTAATAAATATACATGGTATAGAATCAAAGTAGGCATTCGCTATTCCTGTAATAAGATTTGTAGCCCCTGGCCCACTTGTAGCATATGCAACACCAGGTTTATTTGATGCCTGAGCATATCCACATGCACAAAATGCAGATGCTTGTTCATGATAATTTACGTGTGCCGATATAAAATCTTTGTACTTATCAAAAGACTCCATAAGATGTGTTACCATTCCTCCTGGATATCCAAATACATCTGTAACTCCTTTTTCAATCAAAAAAGTTACAATATAATCACTTAGTTTCATATTTTAATTCCTCCAATACTTACTTAAATGCCCAAAACTTATTTAATATAAAATTTAAAGGTATAGTAATAATTAAATTTAATATTGGTGCAATAATATTAGAAAGATTTAAATGGTCAACCATAACTACTAGTAAAATTGTACTAAATACAAATGTTGTACCATATGAAACAAAAGTTTTTATCATGGGTTTCAAATTACCTTTATTACTCTTTTTAAATACATACCTATTATTCCAATAGTAAGCATTTAATACACTTACAATAAATCCAATTGTATTTGCAACAATATAATTAACTTTAAAATATATTAACACATAATATATTAAAAGGGAAATAAGAGTATTCGATGCCCCTACTATTCCAAATTTAATAAATTGAATTATTATCTTCCAAAAACCTTGTGTTCTAAAACTTTCAATTGAAAATAACTTCATTATTTCACAGCCTCTTTAATTGTTTTAGCCATATAATCAATCATTTCATCTGTCATTCCTGGGTAAACTCCAACCCAAAAAGTATCATTCATGACTCTATCAGTATTTTTCAAATCCCCAACAACACGGTATCCTGTTCCCTCAGTTCTCATCTCATCAAAACACGGATGTTTAATAAGGTTTCCTGCAAATAGCATTCTTGTTTGAACTCCATGCTCTTCAACATATTTAACAACCTTATTTCTATCTACACCTTCTTTACATGTTATAAGAAAACCAAACCAGCTTGGATCAGAATTTTCACACGGAACAGGTAATATTAGTTTATCTTCAACTTCTAATAAACTTTCCTTTAATCTATAAAAATTATGTTTTCTTCTTTCAACAAATGAAGGAAATTTTTTAAGTTGAGCACATCCTATAGCAGCTTGCATATCTGTAGCTTTTAAGTTGTAGCCAAAATGTGAATATACATATTTATGATCATATCCGACAGGTAATTCACCATATTGTTTATCAAAACGATGTTTACATAAATTATCCATACCAGAAGGACATACACAATCTCTTCCCCAATCTCTAAATGAACGGATTATTTTATTAAGTAATGCATCATTTGTATATACTGCACCCCCTTCACCCATTGTCATATGATGTGGTGGATAAAAACTTGAAGTTCCAATATCTCCAATAGTACCTGTAAACTTTTCTTCTCCATCAATAGTATATTTTGACCCTAATGCATCGCAATTATCTTCTATAAGCCATAAATCATTCTTATCACAAAATTCTTTAACAGCTTTTAAATCAAAGGGATTTCCCAATGTATGTGCAATCATAACTGCTTTAGTTTTTTCTGACAAAGCCTTTTCAAGCATTGTTACATCAATATTATATTGTGGAATTGCAACATCAACAAAAACAGGAACTGCACCAAATTGAATCATAGGAGTAACAGTAGTTGGAAATCCTGCTGCAACAGTAATAACTTCATCTCCACGTTTAACTGCCCTTTCTCCAAGTAATGGCGATGTTAATGCCATAAATGCGTTCAAGTTAGCACTTGAACCAGAATTAACTAGACTACAGTATTTAACATTTAAATATTTAGCAAATTCACTTTCAAATTCATCTGTATATCTTCCTGATGTAAGCCAGAATTCAAGAGAACTATCTACAAGATTAACCATTTCTGCATTGTCATAAACCCTTGATGCATAGGGAATTCTTTGTCCATATACATAAGCATCTTTTTTATGATATTTATCACAATATTGACTAACAAGTTTTAAAATTTCTTCTTTATCTTTTTCTTGATTTAATTTACCAGCCATTCTTATTCTCCTTTGAAAAATTCTATAATTTGTTTATTCATGCATTCATTAATATCCTTCTGTTCAAAATAACATTTTGCCCATTCAACTGTTTTTTCAATTGCAGTATCTATATTCCATCTAGGTTTCCATCCAAATACGGATTTAATTTTAGAACAATCTAATTTTAAAAAATTAGCTTCATGAGGTCCTCCCATAAATTTATCTTCCCAATCCATATTTTGCCCCCATTTTTTGCAAAAAACATCTACTAAAATACCTGTTGTTATGCAATCTAATTCGTCTGGTCCAACGTTATAATAATCAGCATATTTTATGTCCTCATATTGCTTTTGAGCAATCATAAGATATGCACTTAACGGTTCAAGAACATGTTGATATGGTCTGGTTGAATGCGGATTTCTTACTAGTATAGTTTCCTTCTTTTCAGCTGCTCTTATACAATCTGGAACAATTCTATCTTGAGCAAAATCTCCTCCACCTATTACATTACCTGCTCTTGCTGTAGAAATAGCCACTTGTCCATCAGCAAAAAATGAATTCTTATAACTATGGGTAACAAGTTCTGAACAAGACTTACTATTTGAGTAAGGATCAAAACCATCTAATGGTTCATTTTCACGATATCCCCATTCCCATTCGTTATTTTTATAAACTTTATCTGTTGTTACATTTAAAAATGATTTTACGCATGAATTCTGTCTAACACACTCAAGTATATTAACAGTTCCCATTACATTTGTTTCATATGTATATACTGGATCTTTATAGCTATCACGTACAATAGGTTGTGCTGCAAGATGAAAAACTATTTCTGGTTTATTTTCATTAAAAACTTTCATTAGTTTATCTAAATCTCTTATATCACCTATTGTTGAATTTATTTCTTTTCCAACACATGAAATTTCAAATAAATTAGGATTAGTAGGTGGTATCAATGAATATCCTGTAACTACTGCTCCAGCTTGCACAAGGATCTTACAAAGCCAAGATCCTTTAAATCCAGTATGACCTGTAACCAAAACCTTTTTCCCTTTATAAAAATTCAAATCAACTACCATCTTTTCCAAGGTGCTTCCCCACTTTCCCATAACTCTTCAAGTTGATGTTTATCTCTTTGAGTGTCCATGCATTTCCAGAATCCTTCATGCTTATAAGCCATAAGTTCTCCCATTTTTGCAACAACTTCCAATGGAGTTTTTTCAAATACTGTACTATCGCCTTCAATGTATTCAAAAATTTCAGGATTAAGCACCATAAATCCTCCATTAATCATATTTCCGTCATCATCGCTTTTTTCTCTAAAAGAATTAATTCCATTCTCTTCATCAATATCAAGAACACCAAATCTTTGACCAACATTAATTGCTGTCATAGTTGCTATCTTTCCATGGGATTCATGGAACTTAACAAGTTCTGTAATATTAACATCGCTAACCCCATCTCCATAGGTAAGCATAAATGGCTCATTACCAATGTATTTTTGTATTCTCTTTATTCGTCCACCAGTCATAGTATTCAGACCTGTATCAACTAAAGTTACCTTCCATGGTTCTGAAAAATTATTATGTACAATCATCTTATTATTTTCACTAAAGTCAAATGTTACATCACTTCTATGTAAATAATAATCTGCGAAATATTCTTTAATCATATGAGCCTTGTATCCACAACAAATCACAAAATCAGTATATCCATAATATGAATATGTCTTCATAATATGCCACAAAATTGGCATTCCTCCAATTTCAATCATTGGCTTTGGCCTTAAGTGACTTTCTTCACTAATTCTTGTTCCAAATCCGCCTGCAAGTAATACTACTTTCATAGTTATAACTCCCCTCATCAAAATCTTTAATAATATTTATAATTTTGTAGATTCCATTTTTTCTGCTTCATTCTTAATCTTTAATTCATTAACCTCAATTCTTATATCAGATACCTCTTCAATTATATAAGGGGGTCTATTTCTAGCTGCATCAAATCCTCGCCATATATATTCTCCCAAGATACCAAGTGTCAACATGATTGTTCCAAATGCAATTAAAACTAATATAGCAAGTGTTGCAAAACCTGGCACAGATATTCCAAATATCAAACTTGAAATTAATAGATACATAGCATATATAAATGTTCCTATAAAAATAATTGCACCTACACCAGAAATAAATTTAATTGGAAAATATGAGAATCCCATCATTGAGTCTATAACAAGCTTTATTTTCTTAGATAATGTCCATCGTGATTTACCAATTTCTCTTGCTTTTCTTACATAATAAATCTTATCAGTTTTAAAACCTGCCCATAAAATTTGTAAAGTAATAGCTGAATTCTTCTCATCTAATAATCTTAAAACTTCAATTACTTTTCTGTCTATTAAGAAGCAATCAAACCCTCCTTTAGGCATAGTTTTAATTACAAATTTTCTAATTATCCAATAATACATATTAGAAAAAATTTTTTGAGAAAAACTTTCTTCTCTATCAGAGCGTACTGCTAAAACTACTCTATTGCCTTTTTTCCAGTTTTCAAACATATCAAGAATTAATTCTGATGGTTCCTGTAAATCTGCTGCTTTAACCACAGCACATTCTCCCGAACAATTCAAATATCCTGCTAACATAGCAGAATGTGATCCAAAATTTCTTGATAACTTAATTAATTTAATATTCTTATCAATTTCAGATAATTTTCTCATCACTTCCCAAGAAGCATCACCAGACCCATCATCAACCATTACTATTTCATATTCATCAAGTTTACACAATACTTTTTCTTGTAAATCTTTATATAATGGATTTAGATTAAGTTCATTATAATATACTGGAATTATTATAGATAATTTATCCATTTTTATTTACTTCCTTTATGTATTCATCAAAATCTCTTATATATTCTGAACTATCATAAGCTTCGCTTGCCAAACACAAAAGAATACTATCTTCTGAGAAATCATACATATCTTTCCATAACATTTTAGGAAGATATATTCCCGTATGAGGCTTATCTAATACAAAAACTTCATCTTTTTTCCCATCCCTTACTCTAACTTTAGATGATCCACATACATTAATTAACACGAATTCACTTCTCCTATTTGCATGTTGACCACGAACAACTGTAGTATCAGAACCATAAATATAAAATATTCTCTTAATGTCAAAAGGAATATCTTTCATTCCTTCTACTACTACAAGTTTTCCTCTATCATCACCATTTTGTTTAAACTCTATCATCTTATTTCTATCCATTGTCATAATCCCCTTCATAAAAATATTCTTAACTATTATTATAAAAAACTAAATACTTATTAATTTACATATAAGGATTATTTTTTGCCCATTGTTCATATCCTACGTTATTCCATGGCATTCCTCTATCAAAAGTATATCTCCATGGATATACTTTTTCTCCGGATATTTTATTCTTTATATCTGATACTTTGCAAATAGGCTTAGCTGGACTTCCAGCCACTACAACTTCTTTAGGTACATCTTTATTAACAGTTGCTCCTGCAGCAACTAGTGCATCTTCATATATGTGTACCCCCGGCAATATAACACTCATAGTGGCAATAACAGCAAACGATTCAACTGTTACTCCAAGAAGTTGTTCAGATGGTGGAGTTGGATCATTAGTTAATACTACATAAGGAAAAATCCAAACGTAATCTTTTATAATGCTTTTTTGGCCAATATGTACATTACTATGAATATTTATATAATTTCCAATCTTACAATGTCCTTGAATATCAGACAATGTACCAATTCTTACATTATTTCCAATGTCAGACTTCTCTCTTATTGTAACTCTATGCCCTGTTTGAAAATTGTCTCCAATTATATTTTCTCCATAAATAATAGTTTCACTACGGATAAGTGAATTTTGTCCAATTATAAGTGGATGATTTTTATTTTTCATATCATCAAAAAAATCTACAAGATATTCTCCTAAAATACATCTTGCTCCGACAAAAGTTCCTCTTTTTATATGAACATTATCCTTTATAATACATCCATAATCAATGTATACATCTTCTTCTATTATTACATTTTCACCTATTATGCTACCATCTTTTATAGTAACATTTTTTCCTATTACGCAATTTTTGGATATTATCGAATTATTCATATTTTTTCCTCCAAAACAATATTCCACATAGTATGATTTTTTATATTTAACTAAGTGTAATTAAACCATTTGATTTTATATAATAAAATTTTTTTAATAATATATTATGAACTATTATTTACCTTCCCAATCATTTATTGCATTTATTACATAATCTAGCTCTTCTTTAGTCATACCATTATATAATGGTAGCGATAATACTTCATTAGAATATCTTTCAGTTATAGGTAAACTTCCTTTTGATAAATTTAAGTATTCATACGCCTCTGCTAAATGTGGTGGTATTGGATAATGAACAATTGTACCAATTTCTCTTTCATTTAAATAGTCGATCAGTGATTGTCTATTCTTTACTCTTATAACAAATTGATGCCAAACTGTTGTGGCACCATCACAAACTTTTGGTAATTCTATATTTTCATTTTTAAGTTCACTTATATATCTTTTACAAATTTCATGACGTTCCTTAGTAACTTCATCTAAATGTGGTAATCTAACTCTTAAAAATCCCGCCTGCATTTCATCAAGTCTCGAATTAGTTCCTACAACCATATTATAATAACGCTTTTCACTACCGTAATTTCTAAACACTCTAACTTTTTGAGCTAAATCATTATCATTTGTAGTAATTGCACCAGCATCTCCAAATGCTCCTAAATTTTTAGATGGATAAAAGCTAAAACAACCTATATCTCCAAACGTTCCACATTGTTTCCCATTTTCCATTGCTCCATGAGATTGAGCACAATCTTCAACTACACGCAAATTATGTTTCTTAGCAATTCCCATAATTTTGGACATTTCAGAACATTGACCATATAAATGTACTACTAAAATAGCTTTTGTCTTATTAGTAATTTTTTCTTCTATTTTATCAACATCGATGTCATTATACATATTAGGCTCTACAAATACTGGAGTAGCACCATTAATTGTAATTCCCATAACACTTGCTATGTATGTATTGCCCTGAACAATAACTTCATCACCGTTGCCTATACCAAGTACTCTAAAAGCAATCCACAGTGCATCAAGGCCATTTCCCAATCCTACACAATGTTTTGCGCCCGTATATCTAGCAAATTCCTGTTCAAAAAAAGAAACTTCTTTCCCAAGCACATACCAACCTGAACGTAATACTTCTAGTGCCTTGTCTTCAAATTCTTTTTGATATTGTTGAAAGCCCCTATCAAGTCTATTTGGCATTATTTTCATCGATCCCACTCCTTTGTTATTTTATATCTATATTATTAAGTATAAAGCTTGCTTGTCTGTTTGAATCATCATTAAAATAATACGTTGATTGTACTTTAACACCACATATTTTATTTTGGTCTACATTAAGTCTAAAATCATAAGTTTTCTTTTCTATGTTATTAATTGACTCTTTTAACTCACCATCTACGAAAATATTGAGTGAATTTGCTGCTGTAATATCTTTGTCAAAAGTAACAGAAAATGAAATCTTCCCCTCCCCTCCTGTTTTAGTTATAAATGAAAAGGTTGGAGGGCAATAGCCATTATTATTAGCTTCAGCTTTAGGTATGTATGGTGTAGCATTTTGTTTTTCTTGTTCTTTAATTTGATTTCTAGTATTTATTGCATATGGATTAAGTGCAAAAGTTACCTCCTGAGGATATGAAGCTAAGTTGTAACTTACAATTGAAGAACAAATACACATAAATATAAAAAATGATAATGTTATTTTAATAAAATGTTTTTTTAATAATCCCCATATTTTGCTATAATCTATAACAAACGCTATAATAAAATACATAATAATATGTATATATATAAAATATCTTGATTCTATCTGTCCTAATATTATTAATACTGTACTTATACTAGGGCATAAAAAGTAAATATATTTTTTATCTATAGCTTTTAATCTGCTTAACATATTATTATTTATATTTCTTGCTGAATTCTCCTTTACATCATATACTGATAAAAACAAACTATTTAAATATAAAATTACATAACTAATGAAAAAGTTTAAACTTAAATTTCTTGTCATATCTTTTACATAACCCTCTTCATCAAATACAAATAATATATTTATTAAATGAGTAAAATAAATACCAATCATTTCAAATGGGTATTTTAATATTATTTTTATTATACCTAAATATGATATAGTCTCAGGTGTAATATTTTCCACTTGAATTATAGCTGCACCAGTTTTATTTATTGAGGTAAGACCAGGTATTTCTGGATAATCATATAATGGTGCTATCATAGTTTTATATGAGTTACATTTTAACCCTAAATATAATTGTAATAAATTTAAGCTTTTAGCTCCTCCTAAAGAAAAAATTATAAGTGGAGAATATGTTTCTAAATATATATTATTAATTACCATTTGAGGCCAAGCTACAAAAATTATTCCTAAAATAATAAATATAATATTACATACAAGTTTCCATTTTTCTTTAATATTAAATAGTATAAATACTAAGATAAAAATAATAATTGATATTAAATAAGACGGCCTTGTATTATAACAACCATATAATAACATTCCTACTAAAGGATATTTTATTATATTCAAGGTATTATTTTTAAATTTTTCAATTGCAAAAAATATAGATGCTATTAATAACATTATAGAAATATGATCTGATAATGGATAAATTAACATACCTTTGTAGAAATAAACTATAAATAAAGAAAATACCACACTGGATATTATTAATCTTTTTATCGATATAGCATTTTTCTTTACAAAAAAATTTATAAGAATTGTAAGTATTATAGAAAATGACATACTGCTTAGTATCCATAATCCAATATATTGACTTCGAAAAATAGCTCCTCCTATTTTTCGAACAACAAATAATATAAATGGGTAAAAATATCCTCTAATGGATTGTGGATAGAATTGAGTGAAACTAAATTTACCGTCTGAATAAAAGCTTTCCGACAAACTCCAGTAGTAGCCAGAATCACCATAAAACTCCGTATTATTTTTTTCAATACAATAAATCATAAGTATTATAAAACTTATAGAACATGGAATAATTACATATTTATACTCTTTTAAAAAAGCAGTAAATTTTTCTCGAACTTTACTTATTTTCATTTACTTAATCTCCTTAAATTTAATTATATTAGCACTGAAAGTCTCTAGTAAACCAGTACACTTTTACTACACTATAATTAATTTGAACTTGGACTAATTTATAGTTACAAATTTTTCAGTTGGTACCAAAGCATTATTTTTATCACTTAAATATAATATGCAAATTTGATATTTACCGTTATTCTTTAAAGCTCTTTTATCTACTCTCCCAATAAATCCACTATGATTATAGTTATGAGTATCATCATAATTATTCTTAAAATAATCTGTAACATCACTTCTATCTTGTTCTATTGTACTGATTTTATATACTTCTAAAGTTTCTACATTTTTGAGTGCAACATAAGTTTCAACAGTCTGTAAATCTTGATTTAGTTTTATAGCCCATCCTCTTATTCTCACAATTTTATCTTCAGGATTATTATTAACTTCATCAACAGTAACTTTTACTCCATCATCATTTGCATAATTATTTATATCTATTTTTTTTATTGAATAATAATCCATGTAAATAATAAATGAAAATAATATTCCTATTACTATGAATATGCCAATTATTAATATAACACTTTTTTGATTTACTTTTTTATTCATAAATTTTCTCCTTAGACAATAATTAATAATTGTAAATAATTAATAGCTGCTATAATTCCACCATACATCAATATATTTTTTTGTTTATCCTCTGATATATTTTCACTTATATCATTAAATATAAACACTGCACATACCAGTATAGAGAAATATAAAAATATAAATGTACGTATTCCTGAGGCATAAACTGTAGGAGAAAAACTCATTATCATTCTAGATGCAAATCCTAATAAAAATATCAATTCAATTAGTAACATTTTAAGAGTGTTTTCAAATATCAAATATATTGAAATCAATATACTTCCTACTATAATTACCCCTAAAATAATACTTAAATAATTTTTTTTACATTCAAAATTTGATACATCTATTTGTAAAAAATTATTTTGACCGTTATTCATTAATGCAATTAAATTAGGAATAACACTCGAAAAAATATTTTTCCCAAATCCAAATAAAACTGAAGCTAAAAAAGGAATTAGTGAAATACATCTATACAATATCTCCTTATATTTACAGTAAACTCCAAAAATAATCAATATGGTAAAACATAAAAAGAATACATTATAATCTGATATTAAGTTTCCCAATGTTGCAGTAAAACATATTTTTATTTTATTGGTAATAGATAACATATTAAAATCTGGAAACCAAGTAATAGTTTCTGCTCCACTTCTATTAATATTTCCAGGTGCTGTTGCATGATATATGAAAAATATTAATGAAGTTACATTTTGAAGTATTGAATATTTAAATATCTTTTTTTTGATAAAAAAGAAAATATTTAATACAGTATATGCACCTAAAATAATACAACACATTTGTAAATTTCCAAGTCCCATAACCAATGCAAACCAAAATGATATGTATTGCAATTTATTTATTTCTTTCCCATCATATATATACTTTAAATATATTAACGAATATAATCCAAAAGAAAGTGGAAAATAATATATAGTAGATGTAATAATCCAGCCTGCTGTACCCATTTGCATAAATGGATATAACATTATAAAAAAAATCACCATCCATTTTTGATATTTTGAACTTCTATCTTCAGTAATTTTAATTATGGAGTATGCTGATAATATTATTACCAATAAATTGCATATTTTAAATATAAAATCAGGCCACTTTACTAAATAGAGCTGAACTACAGTTGCTAGAGAAGGTGATGACCATGTTTTATATAATGTAAACATGCTTCCCCATACATCAGCATAATGCTCTCTACTGTATACATCATCTCCATAATTAGAAGTCATTTTTATATGTATAAATATAAAAGCTATCATTAATATGATGTATGGTATATTATCTGACCTAATCCACTTTCGTATTTTTTTGTTCATTTTTTTCTCCTAACTTTATTGTAATTTTATATGTTTTCATTTTATTGTAAATGCAACATTAATTATCATATATTTATGTGATTTATAAATCTAAACATTTCTTTATTATTAATATAGCTTTCATTTCTCGGATTATTTTTAATATTCACCTGAAATTCTTTATTCATCTCTAAAAGTTTATTGCTTATTGATATAGGACTCAATTGATGTAGTGAATTAATATTATCATTAAAATAGCTCATGTCTTTATTGCCATAATTATTAGTAATCACTTTAATTCCAAAAGTAGACATTTCTAATGGCGGATAACTTGGATGTGGCGATATCATAAGTGATATTCCTGCGTATGACTCTGCCATTAAACTAGAATATCCATCTAAAGTCAATTTTCCTAAAGACTCAACCTTTACTCCATTTCCTAAATCCACATCTGGATGTTTCTCTCCAACTGAATATATTGTCCATTCTCGAACATCTGGTTGTTGCCAAACCCATACTTTCAATGATTCAATTATTAATTCAAATGCATTTCTTTGAACTGAAGGTCTTCCATATATAAGAATTTGCTTTTTCTTATTAAATTCATTAATTTGTAAAAGCCTATTTTTTAATTCCTCATTAAGTGTAGGTTCAAAGCAATATTCTTCATGAAATGTATACTCATTTAATTTAAAGTAATCCATTAACAGTCTAGTATTAAATACTGCTATTTGAGGCAACTCACTTCTATATGTACTGTCAGCAAGTGCATAATTACTTGACCATGCATAAAATCCTGGCTCAAAGTCTTGTATAAAATAAATTGATTTTTTCACTTCTTGATTAAATTCATTACTCTGCCATCTAATTAAATTATGTGCTGCATATGCAGTCCACCATGCAGTGGACATAAATACATCATTCTTGCCAATTGGAACAGTCTTATTATATCTATCATTAAAAGGTACTACTTGATAATCAACTCCACTATCTTCACTGCAGCTCACTAATGTATATTTATTAAATCTCTTCATATCTTCGCTTGATGGTGATGCATCAGTAGTTATGATTCTTCTCTTACATCCTAATTCATCCGCTAACTGTTCATAAAACTTAAGTGCTGTTGAAATACCGCCAAAAATATGTTCTTGATTAATTGATGGAACTAATAAATTTAATCTTTTCTCTTTGACTTCACTTTTCCTAGCATTTATTGGTGTAATTTCACATATATTAGGGTTAAAAGAAACCTTTACATTAACATCCTTCCAGACCTTTTGGACTAATTTACTTTTTTTGGCTATTCTTTTTATTTTACTTAGCATTTTGTTTCCCTTCTTATCCTTTTATTCGTGGAGATGTACTATAAAGATCTAACTGTGAATTATAATATGGATCTCCATTATCTAAATACTCCTGATAGTGAATCTTAGACATTTCAAAATCTATTTCTGGTATATATGAATCTCTCGATTTAGATTCTAAATGATATAATTTTACTCTTGCATTATATAAGTTATTTAATCCATGTTTTCTAGCTCTTAAAGAAATTTCAACATCACTTCCGCAAATTATAAAATTCTCATCAAATGCACCTATTTTATTAATAGTATTTTTTGATATTGCTAAACATGCACCTGTAGATGCTAAAACATTTCTATTAATGACTGGAGATATATACGGTGATCCAAAATGTATGGGATTCATACCTTTAAATACATGATCAGCCCATCCTCCCATACCTAATACAACTCCTGCATGTTGAATAGTTCCATCTTCATATAATAATAATGCTCCTACAGTTCCAACATCTTCTCTCATCGCATTTTCAGCTAAACGTTCTAACCAATCTGGACTAATAATAGTTGTATCATTATTAAGAAATACATATACATCTCCATTTGCTTCACTAATCCCGTGATTGTTCAACTTAGACCAATTAAATTCATAAAACGCATCTATTACTCTAATATTGTTATAATCTTTTTCAACTTTTCCAAACCACTCATAAGTTTCATTTTCAGATGAATTATTATTTAAGATTAGTATTTCATAATTAGCATACTTAGTTTTTTCTAATATACTTTCTATACAAGGCTTAAGTAATTCTAATTTATCTTTAGTTGGTATAACAATAGATACCATTACCTCTTCTTGCTTTAAATTAAATCTAGCATCATAAACAAATAATATATCTGTTTCTTGTGAATAAGCTTCTGAACCATACCTACGTTTTAAATGTTCATCTAGTGCCTTTAATCCAGCCACATGTGCATAAGGCTTAGAATTTGGATTCATTGCTGTTGAGCTCGGTATTTCTCTCCATGAATAAAGAACTCTTGGAATATGATAAATATTATCTGTAAGCTCACTTATTCTTAACATTAAATCATAATCCTGAGCTCCATTAAACTTATCTCTGAAACCACCTACTTTATCGAAGATTTCTTTTTTAATAACAAGCAAATGACAAATATACATTTGTGAGTATAATAAATCTCTTGACCAATCTGGTTTCATAAACGGAAACTTTCTTTCCCCATTTAAGCTAATTTTATCTTCATCTGAATATAGCACATCTGGATTATGATTATTAATTGCTTCTGCTACTTGATATAACGCTTCTTTTCTCATTTCATCATCATTATCCATAAGTATTAAATATTCACCTATAGCCATCTGCTTGGCATTATTTGTAGCATTTGATATTCCGCTATTTTCTTGCAACCTTTTAACTTTTATTTTTTCATTCTTAATGCATTCAATATAATTTATTGTTTCTGGATTTGTAGAGCAATCATCCACTATACATAATTCCCAATAAGGGTATGTTTGATTGGTAATGGACTCTATAGCCTTTTCTATCCATTGTTTTTCTACATTGTAGACAGGCATAATTATAGAAAACATTGGTTTACTTTCAAGCTTTTCAATTTGATTTTGCACTTTTTCCGATGATAGTTGTTTTTCAAATTCAATTTGCTGATTTAAATAATCTGAATTAGCACTTGATGTAAATTTCTTACCTTCAATTTTATCTTTTAAACCTTTTAATCCATGCCTCTTTATTTCTGACATTCCTTTGAATATCAGTTTAGGGTTTCTGATAATCATATATAGAATAGATGTCTTTCTTAGGCCAATTTTTCTCAAAAGACTTTTGATTCTACCTTTAATCGTAAGACTTCTACAAATATTCTCAAGTTTATTTACATGTTCTAAAGTACTTTCTAAATACTCTTTAATTCGTTCAGCTTCCTCTTTTTGAGATTCTATTAACTTACTATTTTCACTTAATATCTCTTTTAATAAAATTATACTTTTTAAGCTTTTAGATATATATTCAATTTCTATTACTAATTTTAGTATATCTTTAGTCTTGAATTGGTTTTGTATTAGTATCTGTGGATCTTCAGAAATAAACATATAGATATTACTTTCTAAAATATTTTCCCCATTGGTTACTATGTCCTTAGAAAAATCTATAATTTCACCATGGCATGTTATTCCTTTTAAAGATATTATTTTAATAATACATTGACTCTTACTAGCATCCACTCGAAAGCCCTCTATATTTGTACTCCTATCTAAATCTATTTCCTTATAAATATGTTCTTCTTTACCTAATAAGATTACAATACTCTCATCTTCATTGTAACTTTCTTCTGTTTTTTTATATATTTGTAGGTAATCTTGAGCATCTTCTTTATGGATTATTTCTTCCACGTTTTTTACAATTTGAGATTCTTTCTCACTAATAAAATTTTTCAATATAGTTACTATATCATGCTTTTCTCTTTTTATCATTTTATTATTAAACAAAATATTAAACTCATTCTCTAACTCTTTTAATTTTTCATAATTTTCCGTAGGTATTCTAGATAAATTAAATATTTCTTGATCTATCTTTACTTCATCTTTATATCCTATTATAAATTT
Source organism: Clostridium saccharoperbutylacetonicum N1-4(HMT) (assembly GCF_000340885.1). Classification (NCBI taxonomy): domain Bacteria; kingdom Bacillati; phylum Bacillota; class Clostridia; order Eubacteriales; family Clostridiaceae; genus Clostridium; species Clostridium saccharoperbutylacetonicum. The sequence goes on from NC_020291.1 coordinate 6,044,547, forward strand.
TCTATAACTATTAGAATCATAATCAAATGGTTCTATATATTTGTTATAGTAGTCATCTATATATTCCCTATAGTTTTCTAATTCTTTATCTATTACAGATAAAAAATGCATTCTAGTTAAGTCTTCCCATACATTCAAATTACCATGTTCATAGATACAATATGGTATATCCATGTTCTGAAGAGTTATAATAGAATCTTCTAATACTGGCAAGCCATTTTCAATGTGCTCCTTCAACCATCTATACTCAGTTCCATATAAAACCTTAAATAGTTCATTCAATCTTTTTTCTGCCGCTTCTACTTCAACTGAATAAAATGGTGCTGCTATAATAAAACATTTCTTGCTAACCCTATTTAGTTCACATATAAATTTTTCTCTTCTATCCATTGGAATGTGTTCGAATACATCTAATGCTACAACAATATCATATTGAGAATCATTAAAACTCATATCTGTTGCATCACCAAGTATATATTTAGGATTATTTAGTAACCTTTCAGGTAGCTCTATATCTAAATATGTTATATTATCATTTGGTAAAAATTTTTCTAGTAATTGATGTTCATTAGCACCAACTTCTAAAATGTTAAATTTAACAACCTTATTTCTTCTAACTGATTCAATTATTTTTTTTGTGTTATTATACCTTTGATATTGATCAAAAGGAATTACCATTACTTAACCACCTCCCATTTATGTTCTATAAATAATCGTCCCTCGGAAAAATATTCATTTGTAACTAAAATTCTTTGAGCTTCAGTCTTATAATCAATGCATACTATACCTTCATTATTAAAAATACCTACATCTATGCTATAACTACCACCCAATACAGGTATAGATGGAACAATATATTTAACTTTATGTCTTCCATATTTGTTAGGTACAACAATCTTGTCTAAATAAGTATTTGGCCCAAATATATAGTCTCTATTAGGTGTATATAATGCTACTCCAATTAAAAATCCTGGAATTCTATCATCATATATTTCATATTCAATAATAACTTCTAAATTATCAAAAGTCTTAAATTTTGAAGAATTACAAGTAACACTTGTAATTCTTGCTAATATTCCGTTTCCTGGTATATCTGTAATTTTATCTTCTTCAACTTGTGATAACTCTTCTTTTTTAGTCTCCTCTTCACTTTGCATACTTATCCCAGTATTCAATTTTTCACCTAGTAACATATAAGCTTCATACTTATCTACTATTTCACTTGATCCTCCAATTTCTACAACTTCACCTTTATTTATCCATATTCCTTTAGTACAAAATCTTTTTACTTGCTCAGTTGCATGCGAAACAAAAAGAATAGTTGTCCCGTTGTCTTTTAGTTGCTTCATTTTATCAATACATTTTGTTTGAAATCTAGTATCTCCAACGGATAATGCCTCATCAACTATTAAAATTTCTGGTTCAACATTTATAGCTACTGCAAAAGCTAATCTTGCAAACATACCTGATGAGTATGTTTTTACAGGTTGATTTATAAATTCACCTATATCTGCAAAATCCATTATTGGTTGTACCCTCTGCTGCATTTCTTCTCTTGTGTACCCCATCATTGTTCCATTAAGATAAATATTTTCAATTCCAGTATATTCTGGATTAAATCCAGCTCCTAATTCTAATAATGCTGATATTTTACCATTTACCTCAATATTACCAGATGATGGTGTAAGTACACCTGTTATTATTTTTAATAATGTTGACTTTCCAGATCCATTAGTTCCTAGTATTCCAACAGTTTCTCCACGTTTAATTTCAAACGATATATCTTTTAATGCATAATGTTCTCTACCATATTTTTTTTTAGATATGCTTAAAGATTCCTTCAATCTATCCATAGGCTTATCATACAGTTTATATATTTTACTTAAATTTTCTACTTTTATTGCTATTTCCGACATACAAATCTCCCTTATAATACATCTGCAAAATGTGGCTTTAATTTTTTAAATATTGTTGCTCCAATAGCAAATAACCCAAGTGTTATTATCCAAAAATATAATGTTTGAAAATATCTTTGGAAAAACCAAACATGGTTTAAAAATGTATCTCTATATCCTTCAACTATATAATACATTGGACTTATCTTTAATATCCACTGATATTTTTCTGGAACCATTGTATAACTCCACATTATAGGTGTCATCCATACACCAATCTGTAAAAAAATATTTATTATTTGTCCTAAATCTTTAAAGAAAATTACTATTGCACTTGTTGCATATGATATTGCAAGTACTATAGCAAATACACAAAACGAATAATATATTAATTGTACTGTATATATCGATGGATAAAATTCATATATCCATGCTACCACAAACAAAAAACCTATAAATACTAAATGTACAAATAATGCTGATACTATTTTCACTATAGGTAGTATACTTATTTTAAACACAACTTTTTTTACTAAATAGCTATATTCTAACATACAATTTGTAGCATTTAATAATGCTTCCTGAAAGAAAAACCAAGGTACTAATCCCCCCATAAGCCATAATATAAAGGGTACACCTTTAATTGGTGAACCTGACCTTAATCCAACTCCAAACACGAACCAATAAACTAGTATTGTTACTATAGGTTGAATAAATGCCCAAATAATGCCCAAATAAGAACCTGCGTATTTTGTTTTGAAATCATTTTTTGCTAATCCCCATATTAAAGTCCTGTTATTTTTAATTTCTTGAATTAAGACAAGTACACCTTTTGATTTTCTAAGAACAATTAATATTAATATATCTATTAATATACAAATGATTGATTTTAAAACATAATTTATAATATTTTCGTATTCAAAAAGAGATTGTTCTACTCTTATGTCAACCTTATATGTTATGTGTGGATCAGTCCCTGTTGTTAATAAATCAATTGCTCCTTCTTCTTGTTTTGTTTCTCCAATTTGATTTTGATTGCTTTTATCTAACAATTGGTTTAAATCTAAGTTTATTTCCTTACCAAAATAGGATAATTTAACATCAGATATATTAGTCTTCCCAGGCTGCTCACCAAAATCGAATCTCAATTCTTTTGTGCTCTTTGGAATTGTAAACTCTAACTTTTCCTTATTATTTATATCAGTATAATCTATCTTTTGTGATTGTTCTTCCTTCCATGAAGAATCATTTCCATAAAACAGCTGATATGAATCTTGTTTGTCAGATATTACTTCATAACTCAAAGTAATATTTTTACTTTCCAAATCACAATATTTAAACACTGCTACATTAGATAAAAATACAATAAATATTAGTACTATTAATTTAACAAATTTTTTCTTACTCATTTTATATTATCCTCTTACTTGAGTTCTATTAAGTATCTTTCTAAAGCATTTTTCCAATCAGGCAACAAATTAAATCCATTATCCAAAAGGCTCTTCTTTGAAAGTCTTGAATTTAAAGGCCTTTCCGCTTTTGCTGGATACTCGCTTGTCGGAATAGGATTTATCTTGCAACCTAAATCCGCTTTTTTCATAATTTCTGCTGCAAACTCTGCCCAAGAACAAAAACCTTCATTAGTTGCATGATATACACCATATTTTTCAGATATAGCCATATCGCATAAAAGTGGTGCTAAATCAAAAGTATATGTAGGACTTCCTATTTGATCACACACAACATTTAAACTTTCTTTCTCTTTCCCAAGTCTAAGCATTGTTTTAATAAAGTTGTTTCCATTAACTCCAAACACCCATGAAATTCTAACAATAAAGTACTTATCCAAAACTTCCTTAACCTTTAATTCACCTTCGTATTTAGTCTTTCCATAAACTGAATGTGGCTCAATTTTACCGTCAACTTCAAATGAAGTGTCTCCTTTACCATCAAACACATAATCTGTAGATATGTAAATCATCTTAGCATCTATTTCTTTACAAGCCTTTGCTATATTCTCTGTACCATATACATTGACTTTTGTACAAGCTTCTTCTTCATCCTCCGCTCTATCAACCGCTGTATATGCTGCACAATGTATTACACATTCTGGCTTTAACTTTAAAATATGCTGCCTAACAGCATTAGCATCTGTTATATCCAATTCTGCTCTATCAATTCCAATACACTCGATATTCCTTCTATTTAATTCCTTTACAATATCAAAACCTAATTGTCCATTTACTCCAGTAACTAAAATCATTTTAACTCTCCTTTTACAGTACACCTTTCTTTGCCATTTTAATGATATACTTAAATATGCATTCTGGCAAAAAAGGTAATACAATTTCTATAATTATTGAAACCTTGTGGAAGTCTCTATACTTAATCATAACTTTCAAATTTTTAATATTAGGTTTAAAAAAATATTTTTTTCTAGAATCCAACCAAATTAAACAACTTTTTATATGTTCCTCTAATTCAGCATACTTTAATCTTTTCTCTAGTGATTTATATCTATAAATAAAATCCTCTATCCTCTTACTATAATATGTTTTTTTATCATGAACATCTTTTAAAATACCTGTTTGATTTGAACTATGTTGCCTATATCTTACTAAAGGCCTATTTATGAATTCTATTTTCCCATTTAATGCCGCTATAATAGCAATCCATTGATCATGAACTAATGTTTTTTCAAAAGGTATTGCTTTCATTGAAATATCTCTTTTAACAATCATTGCACATCCTGTCACAAAATTAGTCATCAGCAATTCTTTTGCCAAGTTATATCCAGACTTATATATAATTCTTTTTCTTATTTCAGTTATGCTTTTAGCTATCTTCTGTCCATTCTCATCAATTATTGAAAGATCACTGCACACAAGTGTCACATCTTTTTCATAAAATTTATCAATCATTAATGTTATTTTTTCTTTTTCCCATATATCATCCTGATCACAATATGCAAAAAACTCTCCATTTGCTATTTTAGTAAGTTCTTCAAACGCTTTATTAGAGCCCTCATTTTTAGTTCCACTAACTACAACATATGAAAAGTTTGTTATATACTTTCCTATCAATTCTTCACTAATAGGAAACTCTGGACAATCATCATAAACTAATAATTCTATATTTTCATAAGTCTGCTCATTCAAAGAATCCAGCTGTTCCACAATCCACTTTTTATTAGGTTTATATACAGCCATTAATATAGAAACTAGCGGAGAATCGTCTTTGCTATAATTTTTTTCTAAATTATTATCTTCGATAATCATATTACTCAACTGTAGATTCTCCTCTGCTTATAATCTTAAAACTTAACTGTTGATTTCAATGCATAATTGCTCACATCTAATCTATCTCCGAATGTTCTTGGTTGTGCTTCACACTCTTAGTAAGGTACTTGTTTATTTAAGTTAAATGATCTTGGTTTCGCTTCGCACTTTATTTATAGATGAATGATCTTAATTGCAACATAGCTGTTTTATTTATAGGTACATGTTCTTGGTTGTGCTTCGCACTCTATCTAGAAGTGTACATCTTTTCATAATAACTTTGATATTCACCACTTATTATATTTTCCCACCAAGCCTTATTGTCTAAATACCACTTAATTGTCTTTTTTATTCCTTCATCAAAGGTTGTTGTTGGAAGCCATCCAAGTTCATTATGAATCTTTGTAGGATCTATTGCATATCGCATGTCATGTCCTTTACGGTCACCAACATATTTTATAAGCTCCTCTGTTTTTCCTAATTCTCTTATAATGGTTTTAACCACTTCTAAATTAGTTCTTTCATTATGTCCACCAATATTATATACTTCCCCAACTTTGCCTTTGTGTATAATTAAATCAATAGCTCTACAATGATCTTCTACATAAAGCCAGTCACGCACATTTTCTCCTGTTCCATACACAGGTAATTCCTTATCATTTAAGGCATTAGCTATCATAAGAGGAATTAATTTTTCTGGGAAATGATATGGTCCATAATTATTTGAGCATCTTGAAATAGTTACAGGTAAATTATAAGTTCTATAATATGCTCCAACTAAAAGATCAGCTGATGCTTTACTTGCTGAATATGGGCTTGATGTATGCAATGGAGTTTCTTCTGTAAAAAATAAATCTGGTTTATCTAAGGGTAAATCTCCATACACTTCATCTGTTGATACCTGATGGTATCTCTTTATTCCATATTTTCTGCATGCATCCATAAGCACTTGCGTACCCATAACATTAGTTTTTAAGAATACTTCAGGATTTTCAATAGATCTATCCACATGACTTTCTGCAGCAAAGTTCACTACAATGTCTGGAATTACTTTCTCAAACATTTCATAAACTGCCTTTCTGTCTGCTATATCTATTTTATAAAAACTAAAATTAGGATTATCTTTAACTGACTCTAATGTTTCCATATTTCCTGCATAAGTTAAAGCATCCATACAAATAATTTTATAATCTTCATATTTATTAAGCATATAGTGAACAAAATTTCCGCCTATAAATCCTGCTCCACCAGTTACAACAATTTTCATCCTTCAATCCTCACTTCTTATATTAATAATTAATTACTTATTATATATAAATGTACAATCACTATCCTTCAATAATGGTGCCTTTTTATCTTTTTCTGAAAGAATTGGATTTTCTATTCCCCATTCAACACCTATTTCTGGATCGTTAAATTTAATACTTCTATCACTCTCATAGTTATAATAATTATCTGTTTTATATACAAACTCCACATCATCAGTTAAAGTCAAAAATCCATGTCCAAAACCTCTTGGAATAAATAATTGCTTTTTATTTTCATCCGAAAGTTCAACAGCTACCCATTGTTTATAAGTTGGAGAACCTTTTCTTAAATCAACTGCCACATCAAGCACAGCCCCTTTGACACAACGTACTAATTTCGCTTGGGCATGTTCTCCATTTTGAAAGTGAATTCCTCTCAATATTCCTTTTCCTTTAGAATAAGATTGGTTATCCTGCACAAAATCACAAGCTATTTCCGGAGTCTTAATCCTAGAATAAGTTTCCATAAACCATCCTCTTTCATCACCAAAAACCTGTGGTTCAACTATATAAACACCTTCTAATTTAGTTTTAATCAAATTCATTACTTAAACCTCTTTTCACTGTACAATTGACGATTAACAATTGCCAACTAGTAAATCACTTTATTTTCCGCAACATTTTTAAGATGTTGTCCATAAGGACTTTTTCCATACTGCTCTGCACCTTCTAACAAAGTTTCTTTAGTTATCCAACCATTTTTATAAGAAATTTCTTCTAGACATGCAATCTTAAGTCCTTGTCTTGTTTCAATTACCTTTACATATTCAGAAGCCTCTGTTAAACTATCAACTGTTCCAGTATCAAGCCATCCATATCCTCTTCCAAGAGTAATAACATCTAATTTTCCATTTTCAAGATAAATCTTATTTAAATCTGTAATTTCCAACTCTCCTCTTGGTGATGGTTTTAAATTTTTAGCATATTCACAAACCTTGTTATCATAAAAATAAAGCCCTGTAACAGCATAGTTTGATTTTGGTTTTTCAGGTTTTTCTTCTAGAGATACAGCCTTACCATTTTCATCAAATTCTACTACTCCAAAACGTTCTGGATCTTCTACATAATACCCAAAAACTGTTCCACGGCCTTCATTTTCTACTGCTCTTTTTAAATGTTTAGTTAACCCATTTCCATGGAATATATTGTCTCCAAGTATCATTGCACATTTATCATTTCCAATAAACTCTTCACCTAATATAAAAGCTTGAGCTAATCCATCTGGAGATGGTTGTACTTTATAAGATAAATTAATTCCATATCTAGAACCATCACCTAAAAGCTTTTCGAAATTAGGTAAATCATTTGGTGTTGAAATTATTAATATTTCTTTAATCCCTGCCAACATTAACGTTGATAATGGATAATAAATCATAGGTTTATCATATACTGGCAAAAGCTGCTTTGAAGTTACCATAGTTAATGGGTAAAGTCTTGTACCACTTCCACCTGCAAGTATTATACCTTTTGTCAAAATTATCACTTCCTTAATTTATAGTTCAATTTTCAGTGATCAATTCTCAATTTTCACTCATACTTAATAAAATATTATTGCGTTTATTGCTTTTACACTCTAAAAATGATTTTATCATATTATAAAGTATAAATAAACAATATTTACATATTTAATACGATAGTAGTTACTTGAATTATATCAAAATTATTGCATATCCTTAAAATTTCTTCTTTATGCTCCACTCAATCCCCTAAAAAACATAAATTATTAATTGTACATTGCTAATTTTGTTATATAATATAGTTATGTATTTTCAATAAATAATAAAGGATGATATAAATGATAAAAGAAAATCAAAATTTTTTAAACAAAATAAATGCTGTTTCAGACATTGTAATTTTATTTATATCAATGACTTTAGCATATTTAATTCGTTTTCATATATTTTCATCTGATTCTGGGTATATAAAGCTAATTACATACCTTCAATTTTCAGTTATTATAATTCCAATAAATTTAATTGTATTTAATTTTTTTAATCTTTATCATTCTTTTAGAACTAAAGTTTTTATTAAAGAGTGTAGTCAAATAATCAAGGCAAATACTCTTCTTACTGCTATACTATTATCTATGCTATTCACTTTAAAGCTAGGAAATATTTCACGTTTTGTTATTGTTATCTTTTATTTTGTTAATATCGGATTGATAACAAGTAAAAGACTAATAATAAGAAAAACTTTATCTAACCTAAGAAAGAAAGGTTTAAATTTAAAACATGTAATAATAGTCGGAGCTGGTGAAGTTGCTAATGAATATTTAGAAGTCCTTGAAAACAATAAACATTTTGGATATAGTTACTCTGGATATGTAGCTGATAGTACAGATTTCAAAGGAGAAAAACTTGGAGATTATGCTGACCTATACGAAGTTTTAGATAAAACACAACCTGATGAAGTTGTTTGTGCTTTAGATATTTCGGATGCCAAATATCTAGAAAATATAGTTTCTGCTTGCGAGAAAAGCGGTACAAAAATTTCTATAATTCCTTTTTCCTATAAATACATACCAAGTCAACCTTACATAGATCAAATTGGTAATATTCCGCTTATTAATCTTAGACGGATACCCTTAGACAACTTAGGAAATGCATTTACTAAACGAGCTATAGATATACTTGGTTCTATATTCTTAATTATATGTACAAGCCCTATCATGCTTATTACAGCATTAATTATAAAACTTACTTCAGATGGCTCTGTTGTTTTTAAGCAAAAGCGTGTTGGCTTGAATAAAAATTTATTTACTATGTATAAATTTAGATCCATGAAAGTTAATTCATATGAAGAAACTGGATGGAGTAAAGATGTTGATCCAAGAAAAACAAAATTCGGTTCATTTATTCGTAAATTTTCGATTGATGAATTACCACAATTTTTTAATGTTTTAAAAGGAGATATGAGTTTAGTAGGTCCTAGACCTGAGCTTCCTCATTTTGTCGATAATTTTAAAGATGAAATCCCTCTTTATATGGTAAAACATCAAGTTAAGCCTGGAATAACAGGCCTTGCTCAAGTTAATGGTTATAGAGGTGATACATCCATAAAGAAAAGAATTGAATACGACATATCTTATATAGAAAATTGGACTCTATTACTTGATATGAGCATATTATTTAAAACTGTTTTTAAAGGCTTAAAAAATAATGAAAAGATTGTTATAAATGATACCATTGATATGAAGTAACATTACTCTATCTTAAATTGTGCAACAAAAGGAGGAAACTGTGAAATTATCTATTATTATCGTTAACTACAACACTTATACTCTTACTAGACAAACAATAGAATCAATAATTCACAAAGAACATACCTTTCAATATGAAATCTTATTAATAGACAATGCTTCTAAAGATAACAGTATTGAAAAATTACAAAAAACCTTCAGTGATCTTATATCAAAAAAAACATTAAAAGTATTTGTAAACTCTACAAATTTAGGTTTTGCAAAAGCCAATAATATTGGTATGCGAGCTGCTGAAGGTCAATATATATTATTACTTAATTCAGATACGGTTGTCAACGAAGATTGTCTAGAACAATGCCTAGCAGAGATGGATAAAAACTCAAATTTAGGTGCTTTAGGCTGCAAAGTTGTGCTTCCAAACGGAAAACTTGATCATGCTTGCAAAAGAGGCTTCCCAACTCCTAAAGCTTCACTTTATTATTTATTAAAATTATATAAAATCAATCCTATAAAGTATGGGCAATATGATGCATTACACTTAAAAGAAGATGAAGTTGGAGAAGTTGATTGTCTGATGGGTGCTTTTATGCTTATGCCGAAAACAGCACTTGATAAATCAGGTTTACTAGATGAGGATTTTTTTATGTATGGTGAGGATATTGATTTATGCTATCGTATTAAGGAAAATGGATATAAAATTTTATATTACCCCAAAGCAACAATAACTCATTACAAAGGTGGAAGTTCCAAAAAGAAAAGGACTAAAGTTATATATGATTTTCACAATGCAATGTGGATTTTTTATAAAAAGCATTATTACTCAAAATATAATTTTGCCATATCTTTTCTTGTATTTATAGGTATTTGGACAAAATACTTATTAGAAATACTTAAAAATTCAGTTTCTTCAAATTGACTATTGATAATTGTCAGCTAGTATTGTTACTAAAACCTTACATTTCCTTGTGCTTCGTTGCAATGAATTGCTGAGGATGCTATAATATTACATATTTGTATGTGTAAATTACAAAAATAATTATATTAGGATGTGTAGATATGGATAAGCTTAGAAATAATTCAAAAGATAAATCTTATAATTTTTTCTTACCAATTGCAGTTATCCTGAGCATTGTACCTTTAATTGTTCGGATGACCAACGTTAACGTTGATGAAAATGTAGCTAATATATGGGGCAGTACTACTCAAGTAGATTTATTTTCGCAAAAAAAAGCCTTTTTATTAATGTTTTTTTCTATTATACTAATATTACTCAGTATAGTATTTTTTAAGAAAATTTTTAACAAAAAAGACAAAGTTGTTAATTTAATTTTAATTTCAACTGGTGTTTTTTTTCTTTTTATACTCCTTTCTTCAATTTTTTCAAAATATCAAGAAGTTTCTTTTTGGGGGATGTTTGATAGGGCTGAAGGGTTTATTACTATTTCATGTTATTTAATCATTTTCTTATATTCAATTTATACTTTCAAAAATACTAATAATTATAAATATATTATAATTCCAATATTAATTATAGTATTTATTAATGCATTTTTGGGATTATTCCAATACATTGGACAAGACCTAATTGCAACACCTCTTGGTAAACTCATGGTTGTACCTAGTGAATATTTTAAGACTACTGGAAATTTAACTCCAACCATTCAAGAACACACACTTTATGGTACCTTTATTAACTATAACTACATGGGAAGTTTTGTTTCTATTGTATTACCAATTTTGTTTTGTTATACGATATTTGAAGATGAAATTTTATATAAGATTTTATCTTTCATAGGAACATTGCTTTCATTTTGGCTATTATTTGGCAGTTCTGCACGTTCAGGTTTAGTTGGTGTTTTTGGTTCTCTTATATTTGGTTCAATATTATTCTGGAAACCTATTAAAAAACATTCAAAATATCATTGGAAGAAGCTTTTAATTGGCTTTTTATCATTGATCGTGATATTGGTAGGTGTTAATTTTGCTTCTCACGGATCAATACTAAGAAGACTTCCAACTTTGACTTCTGATATTTCTGAAATTTTTAAAAGTACAAGTGATTTTGATTATACAGATCACACTCCTATAAAGGATATTAAATATGAAGGTTCAACAACAGAAATAGTACTACCAAATAATGCTGACACATTGAAAATAACTTATGAAACTGGTAATCCAGTATTTAAAAATTCTAAAAACGAAATTGTTCCATATACTTTAAACGGAAAAGTATTAACAACTAATTATGAAGCTTTTAGAAATTTCACTTTTGCTTTTGGGAAACTTGATAGCAAATCAGTTATGTCTGACACTTTACTTTTAAATATAGATAATCAACCAAGATTTATATTTAAATTAAATGATGTTAAAACATTTCATCTTATGGACATGAGCACAAAGAAATTTATAGATTTACAATATCCTGAAACCTTTGGTTTTAAAGGAAAGGAAAAACTAGGTTCTGCGAGAGGATATATTTGGTCAAGGTCTATTCCATTGCTTAAAAATACTATCATATTAGGAAATGGTCCAGACACATTCCCATTTGTATTTCCTCAAGGTGAATTAATCGCTAAATATTATGCTCTTGATACCCCAAATATAACTGTTGATAAAGCACATAATCTCTATTTACAAATGGCACTTAACTATGGAGTGATAGCATTGTTAGCATTTTTAATAATAACAATTACTTATTTAGTTGATAGTTTCAAATTGTATGCTTTCAAAGAAAATTATGATTTGGATAAACAAAAAATGCTTGGAGCTATTACATCTTTAGGTGTCTTGGGATACTTAGTTACCGGTTTCTTCAATGATTCAGTAGTAAGTGTTGCTCCTGTATTTTGGATAGTATTTGGTGTGGGAGTTGCATTGAACTTCATGAACAGAGAGACACTACGTAAGCTTAGTAAATAATCAATTATCAATTATCAATTATCAATTATCAATTATCAATTATCAATTATGGATATTTTAATTCGTTGTTGATTTAAATTTAAGAGATAATGAACTAAATTGGAGCTACTTCGGTGGTTCCTTTTTTTAATTGTCAATGGTCAATTTTCAATGATCAGTTGCTTAATTCAAACAATATGGATGATTATCATGAATCTCTAATCTGTTGCTGTAATTTTTCAGTTGTTTGTTCTCTATAATAACATTAATCCATTCAAATTTATGCGAGGTGAAATGCGTGAACAACGAAGTTTTAGATATTTTAAAAAGACTTGAATCTAAAATCGTAAATCTAGATACAAAATTTGATAGACTTGAAACTAAAGTAGATGAGCATACACAAATTTTAAGAGCATTAGAGCATTCTGCTGAAGTTAATAAAGCTGAACATGATAAGATGGCTAATGATATAGCTAAAATTCAAGGTAATGTTACTGGTATAAGAAAAGATTTATCCCAAGTGGAATTAGTTACTGCAAATAATTAGGCTGATATTGCCAGATTAAAATCTGTTAAATAATATTTAGGAACTGCTAAAAATGGTGGTTCTTTTTTTGTTTATTAATTTTGTTTTTAGGCAAGAATAATGATACAATGGTCAATTATCAATGATCGATGATCAAATTTTCAGTAGTTTTGGAGGGATGGTTATTTATAGTAATGTTATTGTTAATAAGTCGTTTGATTTTGCTCTTGAAATCATCAATATTTATAAAGCTTTGGTATTTAATAAGGAGTTTATTTTATCAAAGCAATTATTGCGTTCTGGAACTAGCATAGGTGCTAATATTAAAGAAGCTATTAAAGGATATACTAAGACAGAGTTTTTATACAAGATGAATAGGAAGCTAATGAAAGCGAATACTGGTTGGAACTTATTATACAATCTAAAATTTTGAAAGATGCTAATATTTTAAAAGCGCTTCAAGATTGCAAAGAGATATGTAAAATTTTAAGCAAAATTGCAGGTAGTTGCAGAAATGAAACTTAAAATATATAATAACTGATACTCTTCACCTGATTGACAATTGATCAATGATCATTGACAATTGAAAAAAAGAAGGTACAAGGCATAGCCTTGTCCTTCTTTTATTTAACAGAATTCAGAGATTTAGGATTAAACCCAAGCTCCGTCTGCTCCTACCCAGTAACCATCAGGAGTAGTAGTGTTAACTAACATAGCTCCAGTTGCTCCAACGTAGTAGTATTTTCCACCAGATTGAACCCATGCATTAACTGTCATAGCACCTGATCCACCTAAGTAGTACCAAGCTCCAGCTGAATCTTGAGCCCAAGCATTAGCTAACATGATTCCATTAGCATTTGAGTAGTACCAAGTTCCAGTTGTATCTGTATACCAACCAGTAGCTTTAGTTCCATCAGCTTTGTTGTATGACCAAGATCCATCAGTGTTCTTAGCCCAACCAGCTGCTGCTGGAGTTGTAGTTGTGTCGTCTTTCTTAGTATCATCAGTAGATTTTCCACCGATTACTGAGTAAACTTCATCAGCTTGGCTCCAAGCAACCATGTTGTCTTTGTCATAAGTTGATATAGCATTGAAAGAACCATCTACTTTGTAGATCTTTGTCCAATCGTCTGTACCATCAAATTTCTTAACATATCCGCCATCTAATACATAAATGTTTCCATCTACGTCAGTATCCATAGCTACTTTATTAAGCTTGTCATTGTATTCTCCTTGAATAGTTGTTTTTGATTCAACGTCAGTATAGTAGTAACCATTCTTTTGCTTTAATGTAGCTGCTTGAACAAATACGTTATCTGAAGTTGAATTGCTGTTATCAACATAGTATATTACTAATTTTCCACCAACAACTGCTGCTTTAGCACCTGTTTGGTTAGCATAAAATGCATAGTTGCTTTGATCATTAGCAGTACTTCCACCTAGAGGAGATAGATTACTCTTATCATCTTTACTTATAACATAGTTATAAACTGTTTTAGCATATTTAGCTTCATCTTTATCACTTGAATCTTGAGCTTTAGATATCTTTTGAATTACTGGTAAAGTTACTGAACCATCAGTACCAAGTGCGAAAGGCTTATTGTTAATATTTACAGTTTGATTAGCTCCACCAGCTACTACAACTTTGATTTCAGCATATCTATAGATATAATCTTTATCTTGTCCTAAAACTATGCTCTTAGTTACTGCTGCACCAGCTTTAGTTGTTGTTTGACCTGAAGTATCTGAATCTAAATCTTCAAGATCAACTGAGTTTTCAATTGTTGCAGAAGCCTTAGTTGTTTCAACTTTAATTTTTCCCATGTTGTAATCTGCATCAATATAGTTTCCATCTTTATCAGTAAATATGTTAGCATATGAAGCAGGAGCTCCTATACCTTTACCATCTGCATCTTTTCCAGAAGCAGCAGTAGTATAGCTATAACCTGATTTTCCAGTAGTTTCATACCAAGTTTCTCCAAACTTAAGTCCTGGTATAGCTTGTAAGTCTGGAAGTACAGTTGCATCGTTATTCCATCTATTAACTTCTTTAGCTTTCTTTCTTAAAGCAGTTTGAGCATCGTCAGTATCATTTTCAGACACATTTTCATCGATTACTTTACCTGTTGATAAATCAACATTGTAATCTTTACCGTCATCAACTTTAACATATTTAGTTCCATATGCTGAAACATCTGAACCAGAATCAACATCAGCTAATTCATTGTACTTACCATCTTTTAAGTAATAAGTAGCATCGTTGTCATTAACTTCTCCATCAACATATGCAGTACCATCTTTGTATGCTACTGCATTATAAACAGTACCTTCTTGTGAATCTACTTTTTTAACGTCTGCAGCGTATGCAGGAACCATTGTAGCAACAGAAGCTGCAGCTACTAATAATGATGTAATTTTATTTGCTCTTTTAAACATCGTTTTCTTTCCTCCTAAATTTTAAAATTCAGATAAATTATAGCATTTTTGTATAACCATGTAAAGTTATATAATGCTTCTAAATGTATATTTTGCACAAACAATATAATCAACAATTAATTTGATATGTAATCTGTACCAAATTCACATTCATTATTACAGTATATCACATTACATTTAGCTTGTACATAAATAACTAATTTTTTATCGTTTTTACTCCTATCCCAAGTAATCCCTTTGTTGTCATTAAACTATACAAACTAAAATTTCATTTTGGGTACTTTTTCAAAAAAACTTTTTTATTTTTTATAAATAAATTTATATTTTCCTTCGTACCCTTTTATTACTACATTTGCATTATATAATACAAAGTAGTAAATTACTTTTGGTCCCTTTTCGGATATTTTAGAAAAATATTTTTAATTTTCCTGCAATTCCTTCAATGTCCTTAAATAACATTATATAATACAACATCAAAAACTATTTCTGGTACCCTTTTGATCAATTATCAATTATAAATTTTTAATGCTCAATCACTAAACACTCCAACTCAACATTTGCCATTGATAATTGAACTTAAAATTTCCACGCTCCCACAATAATTTCCCCTTTTTTCAATGTATTTTCTATATCTCCACTTTTAAATTCACATACTTCTTCCTCTGCGTTATCATCACTAAAATCACTAATTATATTATTTTTCTTCCGCCTTTTAACTTTTCTAGTTTTTTTATTTTCTGAACCTATTTTAATATCATACATATTTTCATTTACCGTAGTCTGCGTTTCTAATTCTACATTACTTTTTTCATTATTAATTTCTAAATTAATCACCTTCTCATTTCCTATATCTACATTATCTTTCTTGTAAATTTCTTCTTTATTATTATCTACCTTTAATTTTTCTTTTTTATTAATAGTTATAAGTTCTACATTATCTTGATTTTTCAATTCACTATTTTCTTTAAACTCCTTAATATCTTCAGATTCATCCTTTTTAATTTCCACTTTTTTATCTACTTTAATATTCTGATGCTTTGCAAAATTTTTCACCCTATATATCTTATCTTCTGTAACTTCAACCATTTCTAGCTTTATAAATGTATTTAATGCTAATTCAATATCTTTCTCTTCCCTATTGATCTCAATAGCTAAAGTTTCTATTGAATAAGGTATATTTTTTGAAAGATATAATTCACCCATCAAATTAACTTTCCCAGCTAAAAGCACAAGTCTAAACCAAATATATTGAATTAAATCCCTTTCTGGCATCTTATCTATTATTTTTAATTTTGTGTCATCTGGCATGTCTATTCTAAATTTTACGTACTTTCTTTCTCTCATATTACTCATTCCCTTTCATATACATAATAAATAAATCAATATTCAAAAATGTTCTTATTTGCAGCACAGCTGCTCTATTCTAAGGTGCATATTTTCTTTCTATCATATTACTTATTTCTCTCCATAATATAAAATTTAATTTCTACATTAGTTATATGCTTTATTAATTTTAAAAACATAAAATGCAAAAATTTTTTCAAAAAATATTCTTCTGCCATCAAATTGATAATTGACTATAAAAAAGAGAGTACCTTTTCTGATACTCTAATATTGCAAATAACTAATATTATCTAATAAAACTCTTCTATAATTAAACTAGAAACTTTTACCTATTCTCAATTGTCAATTATCAATCACCGACAATGACTTCATAATTAAAAATTGACAATTGAGCATTAAATAAAAGAGCACCCTTTCGAATGCTCTATTAAAACCCAAAGTATTTAATTGCTATTATTCAGTCCAAGCTCCATCTGCCCCTAATTTATATCCTCCTATTGTAGTATTACTTGCCATAGCTCCATTACTATTTAAATAATAATACTTTCCATCAATATCTTTCATCCAGCCAATCTGCATTATTCCCTGTTCATCAAAATGATGCCAAATTCCATTTATCTTCTGCCAACCTATTTTTTTAATGCCATCTTGACCAAAATAATACCACAACCCATCTACATTTAATAAATCTGTTGCTCTATTTCCTTCAGCATCTACATAATAATTTTGGACCCATTTATTCTTCACTATATTTCCCGATTCATCATTATACTGCCACTTTCCATTAGTCTGTACCCATGAACCTTTTATATTATTATCTGCTTGATTATTATTAGAGATAGCAATTCCAGTATTAGTTCCTCTAAAAACATTTAAAGTATAGGTTCTTGAATTGTCTGAATCATCTTCCACATAAATTTCTATTTTATTATTACCTTTATTTAACGAAACCTTTTCTTTATATTTATCATCTTCATCAACTTTTGTTCCATCTATTTTAACTTTATAATTATCATACTCATTACTATCACTATCTGGCCTAGCTCCTATTGTTATCTCATTAATATCATCTGGAACATTTACATTGTAATTATATGTTGTTTTTGAAAAATTTACATCTCCATAACTAACAGTAATATCTTTTAAATAAACATTGTCATTTTCACTATCACTTGAGCCTAAATATTTCACCTTAATTCTATATTCACTTGCAATATTATCTTTATCACTATATTTAACAGCTCCAGGATTTTGGCTATATATTCTCACAACAATAGTTGTTGTATCTGATAAACTTATACCACCACCTTCTCTTGTTCCCCTAGTTGAACTTGAAGTTCCATCAAATATTCTTACATTATCTGAATCTACACCACTTACATCAACTTGAACCTTACTTAAAGATGTTTTGGCATAATAAGTTCCAGGTTCCTTAACTTCACTAACCGTGTCATCATAATCATTATCTGAATAAAGACTTAATGAATTTCCACCAGATGCCTTTAATCTTATATTTGTTACTCCATCAGTTGTATTAGCATAAGCTTTTGTATCCATGAAATTTAAATTTATTGCTGGTGATAATACATTAAGAATTCCTAAAATGAGCGCTAGCGATATTATCTTTTTTATATTTTTATTCATGTCATTTCCTCCTTTACAATTGTCAGCTATCAATAATCTTTATTCAATTTTCAATTAAAGAATTTATTTTCATTGATAATCAATCATTCCACATTGAAAATTTTCTACTTAATCCATGCTCCATTTGGACCTAATTTGTATTTTCCAACAGTCGTATTATATGCCATTGAACCATCATAACCTAAATAATAATATTTTCCTGTATTATCATCTAACATCCAGCCTGTTTTCATCATCCCAAAAGAGTCAAAATAATACCAATTACTTCCTACCTGCTGCCAACCTGTTTTTTTAGCTCCATCTACTCCAAAATAGTACCATATTCCATTTATATTTAACCAATCTGTTGCCATATCACCATTATCCTGCAAGTAATAATTCCCCATCCAAGTTCTTTTTACTGGTTTTCCTGTTGTATCATTGTATTGCCATTTTCCATTAATTTGCACCCATTGATTAGCTTTAATAGTTGTTGCATTATCATTATTGGTTTTATCTACTGTTTGAGTAGTATTAGTATTTTGTGAATCAGTTGAACTAGTTCCCCTGTTTATTATCAACGTATATTTTCTATAATAACTACTACCTTCATCTTTAATTTCTATTTCAAATTTATTCGTTCCCTTATACAAATCCACATCTTTTTTATACTTATCGTCCTTGTCCACAAAATCTCCAGCAATATGGACAGAATAATCATCATTTTCAGGTTTTACTTTAATAGTTGCTTCATTTACACTAGTTGGTACATTGTAAGTGTATGTTATTTGTGATTTTACTAAAGGTATATCCTCGCCATTTACACTAAGCTTATCTAGATATATATCATCATATGCCTTTGAATATTGGGAATCTGTAAGTTTATCATTTCCATCTCCTGAATATTCTACCTTAACCTTATATGTACTTAAAAGATCATATGTACTATCCTCACTATATTTAACCTTATCGCCTGGATCTTCACCATATACTTTTATAATAAACATAGTAGTTGATGAAAAATCAGTAGATAATCTAAGATCAGTATTTAAGGTTTTTCCCTTACCAGAATCTGAACTTCCTTTAAACACTCTAACATATTTTGAACTTACGCCACCTAAATCAAATCTAACAATACTTGTCGAAGATTTAGCATAATATGTTTCATCTGCTTCTATATCCTCTGGATCTACCATTTGATTATTTTTATATTCTTTACTACTATATAGTTTTAACTCATCACCATCTGCATCTACTAATCCTACACTATCGAAATATTTATTTGAATTAGATGCTGCATATGCCTTTGTAGTTAATAAATTTATACTTGTTGCTGGCATACTTGCACTAAATGCGCTAAATATAACTGCAATAGCTATTATCTTTTTTATGTTTTTATTCATTTATATACTCCCCCTTAATAGTTGGTTTCAATTATCAATGATTAATGGTCGATTTTTGACTCAAGCGATATTTAATCATTTTCATTGAAAATTATATTTCTAACATATTAGTCAAATTTTTACCTATATATATATTAACATTTATTGTTCCATATTTTAATATATATTTTAATTTTTATAATTTAATTCTTTAATTCAATTATTAATTGTCAATTTTCAAATGTGAATTTTGTTAAATAGCTTTTATTTCATATCAAGTTTTAGCTACTTTTAATTCTGCCCTTCATTTAATAAAAAGAACGCCCATTAACTAAGCGTTCTTCTTAAATTTCATTGCTTTACTAATTTAATATTTATTTTTCTTAGTTATCTTCCTGTCCATGCTCCATCAGCCCCTAAAGTATATCCTTGTATTTTAGTACTATGAGCCATTGAGCCATCTCCAGGATTTAAGTAATAATATTTTCCATCTGTATGCTTCATCCAGCCTGTGAACATTTTTCCTTGTCCATCCAAGTAATACCAATTTCCTCTTACCATCTGCCAGCCTGTCTTTCTAGCTCCATCTGTTCCAAAGTAATACCATGCTCCATTAATTTGATACCAATCAGTAACCATATTTCCATAATCATTTACATAATAACTTTGTACCCAACTATTCTTTAATATTTTCCCGTTTGCATCTAAATATTGCCAATTAGCACCTACTTGCACCCATTGATTTACTTTTGTAGTTGTTGCATCGGTTGCTGTGTTTGGTTTTGAGTCAGCTTTAGTTGTAGAAGTTGTTGTAGTTGAATCATCTGAAGAACTTCCTCTATTTATATTTATTGTATATACTCTTTTATTACTATCTGAATCCTCAAGTTCGACCTTAAATTGGTTTTTACCTTGTTTTAAATCGACTGTTTTCTTAAACTTATCGCTACTATCTACTTCATCATCATCAATTGTAACTGTATCTTCATCTTCATCTGGCGGTACTGCTTTAATAGTTGCTTCCTCTGTGTTACTATTAACATTATAATCATAAGTAGTTTTTGAATCGGATAAGGAAACACTATCGCCATTAATAGAAAGTCTATCTAAATATATATCATCATAACTATCAGAATCATCACTATTATCAGATGTATCACTACTGTCAGCTGTGCATTTTATTTTAATTGTATAGTCATTTAATTTGTCATTTTCATCCTCATATCTTACATCACTACCTGGATCTTCACTATATATTCTTACAATAAGCTTTGTAGTTCCAGATGAAAGACTTATATCACTGCTAATCTTTTTCCCTTTAGTTGAATCAGAATCATTTTTAAATACTCTTACATATTTTGACTTAACTCCATCCACTTTTATAGTAATAGTATCAGATGACGTTTTAGCAAAATAGTCAGTATCAGGTTCTAAACTATCCGAATCTACTTTATCATCATAATTACTACTATCATAAATTTTTATACTACCACCACTTGATGTTTCCAATTTTAAACTATCAAATGTGCTATCACTATTATCAGAAGCATATGCCTTTGCCATTAATAAATTAGCACTTGTTGCTGGCGCTACTGCAGAAATAGTACCTACAGCCAACGCTAATGCAACTATTCTTTTTACATTTTTACTCATGTTCTTCCCTCCACTTTTATTTGTCAATTGTCAATTATCAATGCTCATTGATCGCAACTTCAATTGATTATTGAGCATTGACAATTGATCATTTTTCCTTTCTACGCCATTGCTCCATTACTATCTAAGGTATTTCCCTCAACAACTGAATTTTTAACCATTTTCCCTGTTGAATCTAGGTAATACCATTTTCCATCTGAACTTTCAACCCAGCCAGTTTTCATTGCTCCGCTGCCATCTAAATAGTACCAATTTCCTGAAGAATCTCCTAACCATCCTAATTTCATTACTCCACTTACATCTAAGAAATACCATTGACCTTTAACACTTACCCAGCCAGTTTGCATTTCACCATTATCATTAAAGTGATACCATTTGCCATTTTCTGAATACCAGCCTATAGTCCTATATCCATTTTCATCTAAATGATATCTGATTCCAGTATTTGTATCAAACCACCATTGATTCTTCTTAACAGTTCCTGTACCATCTACATATCTCCATTTTCCATCAAATCTTTGCCATGCGTTAAGCTTATTTCCTTCAGTTTGTACTGTGAAAGTTTGTCCACTTGTAGTTGCTGTGTCTTTCTTTCCTCTATAAACATTTAGTGTATAAGTTTCATCTTCATCATCATGTTCAACATATATTGTTATTGTATTATTTCCTTTGTCCAATTTAACTGTATTTTCAAAATCATGATCTTTATCAACAGATTCATCATTTATTTTTATATAATCTTCATCATCATCTGGCTCTGCTCTAACAGTTAATGTATCAACATTTTCATCCACATTTACACTATAATCTGTTTGACTTTTTGAAAAATCAATATGTCCATCACTTAAATGAATTCCATCTAAATAAGCATATTCTCTATCTTGTTCTGTATCAGATGATGTCGTTTCCTTTTTTACATGGATTATATAAGTCTTAACAGAATCACTTACATCTCCATTATTATAAGCTTCTTTGTAAGCATCTTCACTCTTATATGTTCTTAAGTAAATAGTTTTGTAATTTGAATTAAGTTTAATGTCATCTCCAACATCTTTTCCTTCCTCAGTTTTGCTACCTGAAGTAAATACCTTAACTACATATCCACTTCCTTTAACTTCTGCTGCTATATTCAATACATTTATACCTTGAACTTCAGCATAATATTCATTTTTCGAAGTTAAATCTACCTCGTCTCCTGAGTAACTATCTCTAAGTTTAATTTCACTCTTTCCATTGTTCCAATTTAAAGTCAAAGAGCTTAATTCCCCAGTACTTGCAGCCTTATAAGTTACTGCATAAGCCTCTGTAGCTCCCATTTTAAAATTATTTGCTGGCAAAAAGCCTGAAACTGCACTAATTACTAGACTTGCAGCAATTATATATTTTATCTTTTTATGCATGTATATCCTCCTT